>JADHNX010000320.1 GCA_016779365.1 Planctomycetaceae bacterium | reverse complement strand
CCCGTTTCGTTAGACCCCGACCTGCATCCGGGATTTGTGGCGGAGCAGGGCGGCTTCGAGGAAACCTCGAAAGATTGGGTGCGGTACCAGCGGTTTTGATTTGAATTCCGGGTGGAACTGCACGGCCAGGAACCAGGGGTGGTTTGGGATTTCGACGACCTCGGCGAGCAGTCCGCTGGGGCTGGAGCCAGAAATCTGCATGCCGGCTTCGATGAACTGCTTTTTGTATTCCGGGTTGAATTCGTAGCGGTGCCGGTGTCGTTCGCTGATTTCTACTTCGTCGTAAAGTCTGGCCGCCAGCGAATCTTCCTGCAGCACACACGGCTGAGCGCCCAGTCGCATCGTACCGCCTTTGTCTGTGACGGTTTTCTGATCTTCCAGCAGGCAGATCACGGGGTGGTCGGTCGAGTCGGTGAATTCCGTGCTTTGTGCTCCTTCGAGGTCCAGCACGTTGCGAGCAAACTCGATCACGGCGCACTGCATGCCGAGGCAAATTCCGAAGAAGGGGATCTCGCATTGCCGGGCGTAACGGATGGCTTCGATTTTGCCTTCGATGCCTCGCATCCCGAATCCGCCTGGCACAAGGATTCCATCGACGCCGGCCAGCAGCGATTCCGGTCCCTGTTCGGCAAGGTCTTCGGCTTCGATCCGCTTCACGATGACTTTGGCGGCGTGCGAAAAGCCAGCATGATCGAGTGATTCGTAAATCGATTTATAAGCGTCGCGATGTTCGATGTATTTCCCGACGACGGCGATCGTGACTTCGTGGTCCGGGTTTCGGATTCGTTTCAGCAATTCGAACCAGTCGTCCATGTCGAGATGTCCGGCGCTTAATCCGAGCTTTTCAACGATCAACTGATCGAGGCCGTGCTCAACCAGTCCCTGCGGCACTTCATAGATCGAGACGGTTTTGTCGACTTCTTCGATGACCGCTCGCTTTTCGACGTTGCAGAACATCGCGATCTTTTCGAGATTCTCCTGACCCATCGGGCGTTCGCAGCGGACGACCAGAATGTCCGGCTGGATCCCGATCTCGCGAAGCTGCCCGACGCTGTGCTGAGTCGGCTTGGTTTTCATTTCGCGAGCGGCTCGCAAATACGGCACCAGCGTCAGGTGCATGAACAGGCAATTCTCTTTGCCGATTTCGAGCGGGATCTGGCGGATGGCTTCGAGAAATGGCAGGCTCTCGATGTCACCGACGGTGCCACCGAGTTCCGTAATGACGATGTCCACGTCCGGCCCGGCTTCACGCAGCACGCAGGCTTTGATCTCGTTCGTGACGTGCGGTATGACCTGCACGGTCTTACCGAGGTACTCGCCGCGACGTTCCTTGTCGATGACCTTCTGATAAATCTGTCCCGAGGTGTAATTGGAACCGCGATCCAGCACGCTGTTGGTAAAGCGTTCGTAGTGGCCAAGGTCGAGGTCGGTCTCGGAGCCGTCATTCAACACGTAAACTTCGCCGTGCTGATAGGGGCTCATCGTGCCGGGGTCGACGTTGAGATACGGGTCGAGCTTCTGCATCTTGATTCGCAGGCCGCGGCGTTCCAGCAGCATGGCGACCGAAGCCGCCGTCAGACCTTTGCCAAGCGAACTGACCACACCACCGGTTACGAAAATATGCTTCGTCATGACACCCTCAAACGGCGAAGACCCGGTCCCGAACGGGGTACCGGGTCTCCGGATGTGTTGATGATTTACCGAATTGCGAGGGGCATTTCGAGGAATTCTGACCGCTCAGGCCGCCTTTCTCCCCGCAACGAAGCGAGCATAATCTTCCGGAGTGTCGATTCCAACTGAACGATGCGAGACCTCGGCAATCTGGATGGTGGCTCCCATTTCCAGGGCGCGAAGCTGCTCCAATTTCTCCAGCTCTTCAAGCGGCGACGTCGGCTGCTCGGCCAGATGCAGCAGAAAATTTCGCCGATACGCGTAAATTCCCAGGTGCAGCTTCCACGGCGAATTTCCGGACAGCCGCTCGTCGCGATCGCCGTCCCGCATGAACGGTACCGGGCAGCGGCTGAAATAAAGGGCTCGACCATCGGCCGCACAGACCGCTTTTACGCAGCTCGGATCGTCGAGAATTTCCGCATCAGTGATCGGAGCACAAAGCGTTGCCATGTCGGCGTTTGGATTATCGATCAGTAGCTGAGCGACTTTGTTGATCGATTCCGGATCGATGTCCGGCTCGTCGCCTTGGATATTCACGATGATGTCGGAATCGGGCAGGTGCTTGCGGACGACTTCGGCGATCCGATCGGTGCCGCTGGGATGGTCGCCGGTCATCGCGACCTGTGCTCCGAAGCTGGTCACGGTTGCCGCAATTTGCAGACTGTCCGTCGCGATGAGCAGATTCGGCTCGTCGTCGTTCTGTCCAGCGAGGACCGACGCACAGCCGGCTGACTCCCAGGTGTGCTGAATGAGTGGCTTGCCGGTTTCAGTAAGAAGCAGCTTGCCCGGCAGTCGAGACGACTGCAGGCGCGCGGGGATAATTCCAGTGACTTTCATCATGACCTCCCTGTCATATTTGTTGGGCGGAATTCTGGCGGATTCCCGGCCAGCGTGTCAGCGTCAAAATTCTGTGAACTTCCCGCTGAAGAAGCACGGACGCGTACCGCCGGCTCTGTCAGTGCGACGTTGTCTGTGGTCAACGGTCTCAAAAGGCACTGGGCAAAGCCGGTGGCACACTTTTCAACGGTGTGTTACCCGAACAGTTTCAGGCACGGCGATCCTTCGTTGAGCGTCGGGCGTTCCGGGCGGCCTTTGTACTTATAGACGACTTCCATGTGGTTCAGGCCGAGCATGTGCAGGATCGTGGCGTGGAGATCGTGGACGTGCATGCGGTCCTCGATGGCGTGCAGGCCGAGTTCGTCGGTAGCGCCGATCGTTTGTCCGCCTTTGATGCCGGCTCCGGCCATCCACATCGTGAATCCGGTCGCGTTGTGGTCACGACCGTCGCCTTTTTCGCTCATCGGAGTGCGACCGAATTCGCCGCCCCAGACGACGAGGGTTGAATCCAGCAGTCCTCGTTGCTTGAGATCCTTCAGCAGGCCGGCGACCGGTTTGTCGCTTTCGCCGCAGTTGGTCGTGTGATTTTTTTCAATGGCCGAGTGAGCGTCCCACTTGCTGCCGGTGCCGTGGTAAAGCTGCACGAAACGCACGCCGCGTTCGACCAGCCGCCTGGCCAGCAGACAGTTTCGCCCGAAGGTGTTGGTCACGGCTCCGTCGGCGATGCCATACATTTCCTGCGTTGTTGCCGTTTCCTGGCTCAGGTCGACCGCTTCCGGAGCCGTCGCCTGCATCCGAAATGCGAGTTCGTAGCTCTCGATGCGAGCGTCGAGTTCCGTCTGCTGAGGCCGACTCTTCGCGTGCTGACGATTCAGCTCGGTCAGAAAGTCCAGCTTCGCCCGTTGCCGCTCCGGCGTGACGCCTTTCGGAGTCTTCAGGTTGGCGATCGGCTCGTTGCCGGAGTGCAGCCTCGTTCCCTGATAAGCCGCCGGCATAAAACCGGAGCCCCAGTTGCGAGGCCCGTTGACTGGATCGGAAGGCTTATCTGGAATCACGACAAACGACGGCAGATTCTGATTTTCTGTGCCGAGTCCGTAGCTCACCCATGCTCCCAGCGACGGTCGACCGGCGGTGAAGACTCCGGTGTTCATCTGGCAGACGCCGCCCGAGTGGTTGATGCCGTTCGTCCAGCAGCCTCGCAGTACGGCGATGTCGTCGGCGCAGGTCGCCGTATGCGGCAGCCAGTCTGAAACCCACAAACCGCTCTCGCCGTGCTGAGCCCATTTTCGTTTCGGAGCGAGCAGCGGAGCATTGTACTCGCCCATCGGAGTGATGACCGGCTTGAACGACGACGGCAGCGGCTGTCCCGCCATCTTTGTCAGCAGCGGTTTTGGATCGAACAGATCCATGTGCGAAGGTCCACCTTCCATAAAGAGGAAGATTACGTTCTTCGCGTGCGGAAACCCCGTCGGCAGCTTAGGAGCTGCCGGCGAGGCTTTCTTTGACTCGGCCGCGAGCAGGCTCGACGACACATCGCGACTCAGCAGATCCGCCAGCGCCAGACCGCCGAATCCCGCACCGCTCCGCAGAAGCATGTCTCGCCGGCTGAGTGCCGGTTCGAAATGAGGCACGGAGTTCATGCTTGCCAGTCTTGAAGTTGTCGGCGTGGTCACGGCTCAATCCTCGAAACGGTTCTGAGTTCCAGGTTCAATGTTCCTGGTTTGGCAAACCAGTCTCCGTAGGATGCGTCTCGACGCACCAAATGTTTATTCGTCAATTTTCAATAAGGTGCGTCAAAGACGCACCCTACGATAACTCAACATTGAACCCGGAACCTGGAACAAATGAAAACTACTTCTCGTCGTCGGCGCAAACCCAGCCGCCGAGAGTCGTTTCGTAGTCGCACAGTTCGGCATCGCTGAAGTAGATGGCGATTTCGCGAGCGGCGGCTTCCGGGCCATCGCTGCCGTGGACGAGGTTCATCTGACGGCTGACTCCGTAGTCGCCTCGGATCGTCCCCAGCGGAGCTTCGCGACCGTTGGTGGAGCCGAGCATCGCTCGCACAACGGAGATTGCTTCCGGTCCTTCCAGAACCATCGCCACGACCGGGCCGGACGTGATGAACTCTTCGAGCAGCGGGTAGAACGGCCGTTCCAGGTGCTCTTCGTAGTGCTTCTGAGCGAGTTCCTTCGTGACCTGCAGCATTTTCAGGCCGATTGTTTTCAGACCTTTTCGCTCGAAGCGACTGTAGAGTTCTCCAACGAGCCGTCGTTGCACAGCGTCCGGCTTGAGCAGCACAAATGTTCGTTCCGTAGCCATTTTCGTCTGTCTTTCTGAGATTACGAGTTATCAATTTCGACGGGTGGCACCGGTTGCTTGCAACCGGTGCGGCGATGCCGCAAGAGGTTTCGGTCGTTGGACTGTTTTGTCTCTTGTCGCTACGCGACACGGGTTGCAGGCAACTCGTGCCACCCTGGGATTTCGTCTGAAATTCAGCGAAGCCGCGAAGCGTATCCGAACATTCCTGGCTGCTGCAACGGGCGTGAAGTCGTAGTTTCCGCAGAATCCGCCTGGCTCTCCGTTTGAGTCAGAAGTGTGGCACGCTATGCTCTGCAACCCGGCCCGGTCGGCTCAGGATGTTGACCGGAGTCTTGTGGCAAAACTCTTCCAGAATCACCACTTAAAGAGGCGGCGAGTCGTGCAGCCATCCACTCCGCAACGCAGCGAATCTTTCATCCGACAGCCTCGGTTTCTGATCATCACCGCTCTGGTCCTCCTGGCCGCTTTGTGTCGGCTGGTTGACCACGGGTTTGTGAACGTCGCCCCGATCGGAGCAATGGCTCTCTTCGGCGGAGCGTGCTTCCGCTCGCGAAAGGCCGCGTTTCTGGTGCCACTGTCGGCACTTTTGCTGAGTGACGTGCTGCTCAACCTGACCCGACACAGCAATCTGTGGACGGAAGCCTGGACGCTGACCGCGTTCACGTACATCGCGTTCCTGCTGGTCGTGTCGCTGGGAATGCTCCTCCGAAATCGAACTCGCAGCGTGTTCGCGATCGCTGGCAGTTCGCTGGTCGGCTCGATCGTGTTCTTCGTCGTGTCGAACTTCGGCTGGTGGATGACGATGGGCTTTCACGCTCCAAATCTCGCCGGCCTGACCGAGTGCTACGTCCAGGCGTTGCCCTTCTTCCGCAACACCATTGCCAGCGACCTGGCCTTCAACGCCGTCCTCTTCGGCAGCTTCGCCCTGGCCGAAAGCCGAGTTCTCGCACCTCGCCCAGCCGTCGCCGAAGTTGCCTGAAGTTTGGGTAGGGTGCGTCTCGACGCACCGATTGGTCCAGTCGAATTGCTGGTGCGTCGAGACGCACCCTACGGTTTGCGCTCGTTTCAAACGCTCTTGAATCAGAAACTGCCGGAGCCGTTGGAGATTGACGACTCGACGTCGACGATCCTCGCGGTTGGTTTGGCGAGGTCGACCAGGACGGGCTGTGGAGTGTCGACTCGGGCGAGGTTGCCGGCGGCGTCGCGGGCGACGACTCGGACGTAGAGTCTCGGTGGGATTCCCTGGCCGACGTTCCAGATGTACTGGCCGGTGTTCGGCAGCCAGTCCGAAATCTGCTGCCACGGGCCGTTTGGATTGGCCGCGTACGACAGGGCGATCGGTCGGTCGGCCAGCTTCTGGTCGGCGGCTTTCCACGTGATCAGGATGCGGTTGGCGTCAGCTCCGGTGCCCTGCTGAAGCGGGAACAGGTTGACGACCGGCGGCGACGAGTCGACGACGATCGAGAAATCCGGTCGTTCGCCAGGTTGCGGAGGTGGTTCGGTTAATCCTGCTCCGCTGGTCGCTCGAATCGAAAATCCGTAGACACCGTCGGACGGAACGTCGACTTCAAACGGGCTGCGATTATCTTCGTCGATGCCGTATCGGTACCACTTGTCGCCGTTGTTCTGGCTGACGAACAACCCGATTTCGGCGACTCCGGACGGGCCGATGTCGTCAATTCGGTAATCAATGCTGAACTGTCGGCTCTTGACGATTCGATGCCCCACCGGAGCCGGAAGTTCGTAGGCCGGGATTTGCGACGGATTGCCGGTGCCGGGGATCGACGAAACGTTTTG
>JADHNX010000319.1 GCA_016779365.1 Planctomycetaceae bacterium | reverse complement strand
GCGAACAGCGGCGTCAGGTTCGTTGTTTCGGAAATGCCGTCCAGAGTTCCGGAATCCAGTTGCTCGGTGAAACTCAGCAGTGAATCCCGCAACTCGCCCTGCCGGATCAGGCTCCGGAAAGTTTCCTCGATGACCGGTTGCGTGTGGCGGTTCGGAGCAATGGCCAGTCGGAGTGGTTGATACGCACCGATCCATTTATGGCATCCGGCCAGAAACAAATCACAGTCCTGGTCAGAAATTGACGCTGGCACATGGCCGATCGCCTGAGCGCCATCCACAACACAGAACCGCAGGTCAGTCCTTTCCCGGATCGAACGAACAATCGCTCGGACAGGCATTCGTATTCCGAGATTGTCGACTGCCGGCAGAAACAGTCCGTCGCAGGATTCACGACAGAACCGCTCGCGAATCTGTTGGGCCACGTCCTCAACCGAGACCCGTCCGTCGAGAATCGCATCACGGATCGGGACGACGACAACGGGAATGTGTGAACGGCGAGCGATCCGCTCGATGGTTGCCTGCCACGCTGGCCAGCTCAGGTCTGTTGTCAGGATGCGGCGACACTGTCTGGACAGCATGTGGGCGGCAAGTTCGACCAGCGGAGTTGACTGTCCGGAAAGCAACACACGAGGCGACGCAGAGAAGCCGGCGACGTCAGCGAGCTTGTGCTTCAGACCCGCGATTCCGCTCCAGCCATGAAGTCCTTGAAAATGCCCGTGGCGAGATTGAGGCCAGGCTCGGGCACCGTGCTGTAGAAACTTTTCAAAGTACAGGCTGGAAGGCTCTTCGGCCGTCAGACGGACGAAGTCGAACTGTGCTGCAAGAGCGGTGGGCGACGTCTGGCCCAGCCTCGCTGTGTCCAGATAGATGGGGTTCAGCAAACAGGATCAGCCTTTCGAGGGCGATCCTATTCGTACAGCGTAAACTGATCCAGGAATTCTTCGTATTTCATCGCGTAAATCTTCAAACGATCCCAGCGGCCTTCCGCAGCAGTGAGCTGGTCCATGTCGAAATGCAGCGTGAAGCGGACGGTGTGGCACTCGTTGTCCAGTTCCTGAAACCCGACCGCACGGTTGCCGTAGATTCCCATGTCGGCAATGAGGTCGGGTTCGGATTTCAGCGATGACTCACGGACAAGTCGAACATCGACACCTCGCGACGATTGCTCATGAATCCACTGTCGGATCTGTTCGATCGGCAGCGTCTCCGGCCCTGGCCACAGCTCGTCGGCAAGAATCACGATCCGCTCCACCATGACACCGTCCTGCTCGTGGATCTCAAAATTCAATCGCGTGCTTTGCCGGCCCGGCTGGTCCTGCCAGTAGCTCGCATTGCGAACCCACGCCACCGATCGATAGCGATACAGTCCGCGTGTGCGGAGCAGCGTTTCGTACGTCATCCGCCACGTCTCGGGTCCTGAAAAGACGATGGTGCCACTCGCGAGGTCGTCAATCTGATCAGCCAGTTCCGTCAGTTTTCCGACTGCTGTCTCACGAAAGACGGGATCGCGAAGCTGACTCAGACGCAGCAATGAACTGGAGATGCGGCGGTAGTGAGCGAAGACGTCAACGTCATGGGATAGAAAGAACGGAGTCTCCAGCAACCCCAGGTTCTTTCCCACGATTGAGTTCGGGCCGGACAACGTGAGCGACAGGCCAACGATCCCGGCTACAAGCACGCTGACAACCGCCAGCAATGCAGCCACTGTGTCCGCAAACGCCAGTGCGACCATGACTGTCGCAAGGCACGCGACGAGGCTCATTGCGAGTGGTGATCCAATCGGTGGCAGCGTTCTGACTTCTCTCTTCCTCAATCTCGTAACAGCTCCGTCTGTCTCATTCCGTTGATCATTCCACCGGTCAATGTGTTCCGGTTCCTTGTCGCGTCAACCGCGATCAGACCATCGTTCAGAAGCCGCCGGCAGGCAGTGCGATAGTTTGACGCAGACCGGCTCTTTCAGCGGTGGCGTCATGTTCTCTCTCAGTCACAGGCAGGTTTAAACCAGCCCACCGACGACTTCCGAACGACAGTGTGTGTGCAGTCTGTCGCCGGGTTTGTCCGGTGAGCAGAAAATGAATTCCGCTCATCTGTATTCCCTACTTCCGTTATGCGGGAATCTCAGCGACGGCAACATAAGACGCGTAAATGCCCGGTGTGACACGTAGAAGTTGGCCTGAATTGAACCATGACTGCCAACCGAATGGTTCGTTTCTGCCCTGTGGGATTCAAGTCAGAGACGTCGGACATCATCGATACGAGCGTCTTACAGCAGCGGGAGTCCGTATTCGGAGTCCAGGTCGAGCAGTCTGGCGAAGGCGGCGTCGACGAGGGCGTTGTTTTCGTCACGATTGATCCGTGTGGCGGAGACGCCGAACGAGCCTCGGAGGGTGTCGTTGTCATCGGCGACAACTTGAGTGGATGGCTGGCCGATGCGGATTAAGTCCGCACCAGCTCCTCCGTCGATGCGGTCAGTACCGAGGGAGCAGATCAAGTCGTTGTCGTTGCCACCGGACAGGTAGTTGTTGCCCTGAAAGCTGAAGAGTCTGTCTGAACCCGATCCACCAAACAGTGAATCGTTACCGCCACCAGCCCGCAGTCGGTCGTTACCGTCTCCACCCAGCAGGATGTCATTTCCGCTGCCGCCGTTGGCGACGTCGTTGCCGGAGCCGAGGTCAATCACATCGTCGCCGCTGCCGCCTTTGGCGATATCTCGCTGGTTGCCGCCGATCAGGTAGTCGTTCCCCTGATGACCGAACAGTCGGTTGCGACCGTTGCCGCCGTCGAGTGTGTCGTCGCCGTCCCAACCGTAAAGCCAGTCGTTGCCGTCTTCTCCGAGCAGCAGATCATGGCCGCCTCCACCGTGAATGCGGTCGATGCCGGATCCTCCGAAGACGGTTACCGGCGAGGTGGAATCCGGATTGCCGAAGAAGCGATCGTTACCCGCTCCCAGATTCACCGTGACGGCGGCGGTGGTTTCGAGAATCACCGTGTCGTTGCCGTCTCCGGTGTTGATCGTGATGACCGCGTCTTCCGCGAGAGTCCCGTGTACGACCACGCGATCGTTACCGGCTCCGGTTTCAATCAGCACGCGTGTCAGACCGGTGATGTCCACGATCAGGTCATCTGATTCGTCTGTTCCCCGATGAGTCGCGTTGACGGACGGGCTGACATCACTTGTCACGGTGAATTCGGCAGGCTGACTCCAGGAACTCACGCCGCCGTCAGCATCGATCGCTCGGACGCGAGCCCGGTAGTCGCCGGGGATCAGCAAATCTTCCGGAATGAATGTTGTGTCCGTGATTGAACCGACCCGGTAGATCAGTCCCGCGGCGTCACGGAATTCCAGTTCGAAAACTTCGGCGGTGAGTGGCGACTGCCAGCGAAGGGCTGGCTCGTCAGGAGCTGCATCCGGATCGATGGTGAATTCCGGAGTCGTCGGCATCTGCACGGTGACCAGGGACTGATGGCCATAAATCGTGGTGCAGATCGGCATGCTCGGAATGTCAGGATTGTAGATGCAGTCTGTTTCGCTGGCACTGGCGACGAGGAACCGCAGGTTTCCCGTCGCTGCGTCGAACTGTACGTCATCAGCGCTGTATAGCTGGGTATCAAAATGAAGGTCGTGTTCCGTGCTGAGAAATTCATCGAGCTGCCGCACACCGGCAAACGACTCGTGCCAGATAAAAGTTCCGTCGGCACCATCACCGACCGCAAAGCCATTGTCGGCGATGGAAGTCACTCGCCCATTAAAGAACTCACCATCGGCATGAGTCAGACGCGTCAACTCGCCGTTCTGCCAGACCACCGCCTCTTGAATCGATTCGAAGTACGTCAGGTCGTCATAAAAAAATAGGCCGCCGATGTACTCACCGTTCGTCGAGATTTCGATGGCGAGGCTATCGCGGTCATCCGGAGTTGGAAGAAATACGGGGTCGCCATTATCCCACTTCGTTGCATTCGCACGAGTATGGTAGTTATCGCTGGCCAGTGTCGTCTGATGGCCGACCGAAGCCCCACTCGACGAAATGCTGAAAGCATTGGCACCATGATCTGGTTCCGAAAGGGTGACGAGTCCCGAGGAGTGGGACCATTCGAACGCCTCAGCGAGGCCATCTTTGCTTCCCACGACAACGCCGGAATCTGAGACGTCATTGCCAAATGAGCTCGGTGCAATATCGCTTTCGTGATAAGGAATCCTGGTCAGAATCTCAGGA
This sequence comes from Planctomycetaceae bacterium, assembly GCA_016779365.1. Taxonomy (GTDB): domain Bacteria; phylum Planctomycetota; class Planctomycetia; order Planctomycetales; family Planctomycetaceae; genus JABMPE01. The sequence continues at coordinate 2,411 of JADHNX010000319.1, read as the reverse complement.
TTGTCGACCTCAGCGAGGAAGGCAGATTCCTGAGCCCTTGAGTAATAGCCTCCTAATACAATTGCTGTCCTGTCCAAGACATTACCGGTGAAATATTTCCCGTTTGGTGAAATGCCGAGCACCGCTGTTTCTCCACCAGGCGTCGTGACTGTACGAGCTTCCGAAGATTCTCCGTCAGGCTCCAATGTGATGAGGACGCCAACAAAGGCTTCGTTTTCTATGTATCCATATCCGCCAACGACGATGTCTCCGTCGTCCTGAATTCCCCAGCCGGTCAAAGTCAGGTTCGGATCAAAGTTCACGACGCTGGCGGTGAGCAGCTGGCGCGGCTCCAGCGATTCCAGTTGCCCGTAACCGACCGCTCGCCCGACTCGGCGTCGCTGGGATCGTACCGGTCGACGTCGCATTGTATTTTTAAGCCATGAAATCAGCATGTTGTTTTCCCTTTGCTCCAGTGGTCAGCAGCGAACACCGGTCAAACGACAGAGCGTCATTCGAGCTTGGATAATTTTCCCCGCTGGTACCTTGCTGCATTGATTCTCGATGGTCGGCACGCAGGCTCACTGCCTGCCACGAAACACCCGACGACCCGAAATCCACCGGATTTCACGCTTTTTCAAAAAGCGAATGACGCTCTCACGTTTCAACGACGTGGCCCGTTCGGACGGTTGCGAAGCTGCAGTCCGGTCTGCAAACGGGCACTGGTCACTTCATTATCTTTGAAACCAGGAGCACGTCATGAAACGAAAAGCCCGTCAAACGCGTCCACAGCTCGTCTGTGTACTGGCCGACAACAGTGGGTCGATGTATGGCCCCAAGGCTGAAGCGGCAACGGCCGGCATCCAGGAGATGCTGATGCACTGCCAGTCCACCGGGCCGCGTGGCCGAGATCGATCGTACTTTCGGTTCGCTCTGATTCGGTTTGGTTCGACTGCGGAAGTCGACCGCCCCAGCCACATGAAACCCGTTCGTGAAATTGATCCGGATTCGATTTTTATCAATGGCACTGGGGGTGGGACCAATATGGTGCAGGCATTGGAAATCGCCTGCTCCGGATTGACGGACTACGTGCATCACGACCTGGCCGGCCATCCCGAGCGTGCCGAGCACCCCGTCCCGCTGGTCCTGCTGTTTTCGGACGGCTTCAACAACGCTCCCGGCGATCCGGTCGCTACTGCAAACCGGATTAAGACTCTGAATCTGGACGGTCAGGGAATCACGATTGCCTGTGCCGGTGTGGCGACGCAGGCGGATGACCAGCCTGACGAGCAGTTGTTGCGGCGGATCGCGTCGCCGGATTGCTACGTTCACATTCAGGACGTCCGGATGCTCAGCAGCTTTCTGGCCGAAGTCGGCAGTTCTGGAGCATCGTCGCCGGCTGAAGTGGCAGCGGTCATCAGGCGGATCACTTGCGCTTCACCGACGACACCCCCGCCGCGTGACGAACCAGCCTGGCAGCCTCCGGTGCAAGCCAACTCCGACATCGTCGCCTGGAGCTATGACGAGCCGGGAATTCCGCCAGCTGAAATCTTTGGACAACCGAAGGTTCTGCGAATCGAGCACCGTGGCCAGGGAACGGGAGCATGGAATGCCTGATGTTCTCCAGAGTGACTCCGCCAGAGACGCTTTCGATGCGTTGAGACGCACCGGTTCCGTCGTCGCAGGGACCGGCGCAATCAATTGGAAGGACGGGAAGCTGGCGATTCACACGGACTTCGGTCCGGCCGGTCAGGACAAGGAAGAAAACCAGGATTTTGTTCTAGCTTGGACACCAGACGATAACAAATCGACCATCGACTGGGCGGTGGTCATGGCCGACGGTGTCACTTCATCATTCCTGTCAGGGGAGGGAGCACGCATCGCGTGCTCTGCCGGCCTGACAGCACTGATCACGGATGAGGAAACCCGGAACTGGCGAGAGCGTGCCCGGCGAGCCATGGATGCGGCGGGGACCGCCATCGGCGAACTCGCCGACGAGATTCTGATCGATCCGGATCGATTTCGTCCGGCAGAGGAGTTTGATTCGACATGGCGATACCTGTTGCGTGAAGGGCGTTTCCTGCAGACCACGCTCTCGCTGGTCTGGTCGGAAAGCCGACGACTCAACGTTGCCATTGTGGGAGACGGCGGCGTCATCACGGAAGGCTACGGAGCGGAACTCACCGAGGTCACGGAACTCATCGACGAAGCCACGAGCCGGGTGCATGCGCTCGGACCCAACAATCGAATCGTTTCAGAGTTTGACTTCGCTGACTCACTGGAACTGCTGGGGACCGGCGTTGTGGCGGTCTTCACGGATGGGATCGGACGAGGAATCACACAGTGCCCTGCTGAACTGTTCGAGGTGCTTCGAAACGAACAGTCATTGATTGACGGCCAGGTGGCTCGGCGAATCGTGCAGGAACTGATGA
>JADHNX010000318.1 GCA_016779365.1 Planctomycetaceae bacterium | reverse complement strand
AAATAAATAGGGTGGCGGCAAAAGTCTGACCCGCGACTAACACACGCTTTCTGGACAGCGATACTCAATCAAGAGCGCACCGTAAGCAAGAAGCTCCGGCAATGCGACGTAAAGCTGATCAATTTCGAAGCGAAATTCCAGCAATGAGGCTGCCCCCCAGGCAACTGGCGACAACGCCTTCGGCACATCTCATCCGAATCGGGCAGCAGTTTCGGAACCCATCCTTAACGGAAGTACCCTCGCGACCTGTCAAACCCCGGTAACAGGCCAAGACCGCCTGACGTGCAAACCTTTCGCATAAGGCCAGGACACCTGGATCATGCTGCCCGATTGGCCGGGCATGTCCGCGCAGGTGTGGTAGATACTCGCATTACAGCTTGCGCATTCTCTCCAGACTCTGACCGAAAAATGAAAGACAGTGCCATCTTTTGAAATAATGTGGCTGCTTGAGGCTTGAAAACATCACGGCAACTTGGAAGACTGCAAAGGATAGACTGTCTGCAACGAAGCAGGGACTGCGAAAATGCTGCTTGACGAACGTCGAACTCAAATTCTGAAACACATTGAAGCGCAGGGTTTTGTGTCGCTTCAGCAGCTTGTTGAGCATTTTGGGATCAGCGAGTCGACAGCAAGGCGGGATGTGGAATATCTCGACGGAATCAGCAAGGTTCAAAAGACAAGAGGCGGAGCGGCTTACATCGGGGAATCGCTGCCCTCGTTCGAGGATCGGACGGTCGCTGCTCTGAAGGAGAAGAAGGAAATCGCTCAGGCGGTCGCGGCAATGATCGAGGCTGGCGATGTCGTGCTGCTGGATGGCGGAACGACGACGCTGGAAGTGGCTCGGCAGTTAATCGGACGGTCGCTGACGGTGGTTACGAACTCAGTTCCGATCATCAACCTGCTGTTTAATCAGCCGGGGATCGAGCTGATTTCGATTGGCGGGTACGTGTATCCGCAAACGGGAGTCGCTCTTGGGCCAATCGCTCAAGCGGCACTCAAGGCGGTTCATGCTCGGCGACTCATCATGAGCGTCGGCGGGATCACCGAAGCAGGTTTGTTCAACAGCAACTCTCTGCTCGTAGAGACCGAGCGGCAAATGATGGAGTCGGCGGACGAGGTTTGGGTCGTGACGGACAGCGGCAAGTTTGGCCGTTCGGCACTCGCCCACCTGGCACCGCTCGACTCGATGGATCGTCTGATTACGGACGATGGGCTCACGGATGAGTGGCGACAACGACTTGAACAGGCTGGCGTCGAGGTCACCTACCTCGGCGAGCCAGCAGAAGCCGCCGTTTAACGGAATCATCCATGACTGCATTGTCACCTTCACTTTCCCGGGCAGATGTTGAACGCGTTGTGCGCTCTGTACTGCAGAAGCAGCTCGGCCCGGCGGCGAACGTCAAACCCAATCCGCTGGTTGTGAATATCAGCGCTCGACACGTGCATCTTTCGCAGGAGCATGTCGAAGTTCTGTTCGGTAAGGGAGCAGAACTCGAAGTTCACAAATGGCTCTACCAGGACGGCTACTTTGCCTCGAAGCAAACCGTTGCCGTGGTCGGACCTCGTCGACGCATGCTGCCGGAAGTTCGAATCCTGGGACCATGCCGTCCAAGTCAGGTTGAGCTGGCCTTTACCGACGGCATCTCGCTGGGCATCGACCTGCCGGTGCGGATCAGCGGCGATCATCACGACACACCGGGATGCACCCTCATCGGCCCGGCCGGAGTTCTGGAACTTCAATCCGGCGTCATTCGAGCCATGCGTCATGTCCACATGGGGCCGGCAGACCTCGAGTATTACGGCGTCAAAGACGGTGGCCTGATGGACCTGCGGATTGAATCAGAAGGCTGCACGACCGTGCTCGAAGATTTGAAGATTCGAGCCGGAGACGACATCAAGCTGGAAGTGCATCTCGACACAGACGAAGGCAACGCGACTCGTTTGGAGAAAGCGACGAAGGTCGAGTTGATCAGGAAGAAGTCAGATTGCGGCTGCGGCTGTGACGGAAAGAGTAAGACTTGCGGAAGTTAATCGTTTGTGAAGAGCGAGGCTGCGACTGATGGCTTAACGAATCGGTTCGTCGAAGCCTGGCTCAAACAGTTTTCCAACTATCAACCACCAACATTTTTTCTGGAGATCCCAAATGGCTAAGGCTATGGAAGCCCTCGGCATGATCGAGACCAAAGGTCTTGTCTGCATGATCGAGGCAGTTGATGCGATGCTCAAATCAGCCAACGTTCAAATCGTCGGCTGGGACAAAGTGGGTAGTGGCCTGGTGACGTCTTTCGTCGTCGGTGACGTCGCAGCAGTCAAAGCTGCTGTCGATGCCGGTGCCAGTGCTGCCAGCAAGATCGGCGAAGTCGTCAGCGTTCAGGTCATTCCTCGTCCGCACGAAGAACTGGCTGCAGTTCTGCCAGCCACGAAAGCAGCGAAGTAGTTGATAGTCGATGGTTGAATGCTGGCCGCCCCGGCTGTTCAGCGCCCAACAAAATCTCTCTCAACTGTTTAACTATCAACAATCAACTTTTATCAGGAACTGATAAATGAAGGGTGAAGCAATCGGTCTCATCGAGACCAAAGGTCTGGTTGCCCAGATCGAAGCAGCCGACGCCATGCTGAAGGCAGCAAACGTCGTGCTTGTCAAACAGGTTCAGATTGGTGGTGCTTACGTGACAACCATCGTTTCCGGCGACGTCGGCTCCGTTCGAGCTGCCGTTGATGCTGGAGCTTCGGCGGCCACACAGGCAGGTGAACTTGTCTGCGCTCACGTCATTGCCCGTCCGGACGCCAGCACGCTGTCAGCGTTTGTCTAAGAGTTGATGGTCGATAGTTGAGAGTTGATTGTGTTTGACAAGAAGTCACGCAACTGCAACGTCTATCAACTATCAACAATTCACTATCAACCTGTCGCACATGGAGGACCACGTTGTGAAAGTTCTGGTCGCGAATCTGGGATCAACGAGCTTCAAATACCGACTCTTTGATATGTCGACCGAGGAGCAACTGGCTCGCGGTGGCATCGACAGGATCGGGCTTGAAGACAGCAACTGTTCGGTCGAGATCGGTGAGCATCGTGACGAACGTGTCACGAACATCCCTGATCACGCAGCGGCGGTAACGCTCTGTCTGGAGCAGTTGTCAGATCCTGAGCATGGATGTTTGAAGGATGCCTCTGAGCTGAAAGGGATCGGTTTCAAAGCCGTGTTCGCCGGAAAGCTCAGTGGAGTGCGTGTCGTGGACGACGCGTTGCTCACGCGGATGGAGGAACTGGCGGACGTGGCTCCGGCTCACAACCCGCCTTATGCAAAGGCTATGCGTCAGCTTCGGCAGGCGTTTCCGAGCATTCCTCTGGTCGCGGCATTGGAGACAGGCTTTCACGAAACCGTCCCGCCCGAGATTCGTGCCTACGCGGTGCCCTTCGAATGGCAGGATCAATACGAGATTAAACGCTGGGGGTTTCACGGAGCGAGTCACCGATTCATCGGCGGTCGCATCGGAGAAATTCTTGGCAACGATGATTTGAAAGTGATCTCGTGCCACCTGGGCGGCAGCAATTCGCTGTGTGCTCAGCGAGGGAACAAGTCGCAGGCCAACAGTCTGGGCATGAGCCCTCAGACGGGACTGCTTCATAATAATCGAGTCGGCGACTTTGACCCGTACGCCCTGCCGCTGCTGATGCGGTTGAGCGGAAAGTCGATGCAGGAACTGCTTGACGAGATGTCGACCAACGGTGGGCTTCTCGGGTTAAGCGGACTCAGCAGCGACGTACGGGATCTCGAAGATGCCGCCGAACAGGGACATGAACGAGCCGATTTTGCTCTGAAGGTTTTTGTCGAGTCCATTCGTCAGTACCTGGGGTCTTACCTGGTCGTACTGGGCGGAGCCGACGCGATCGTCTTCACGGGCGGAATTGGTGAGAACAGTCAGCGGATTCGTCGAGAAGTCTGTGCCGGTCTGGATTGGGCCGGAATCACTCTCGACCAAGAGAAGAACGGAGCCGTCAAGCGAGGTGCCGAAGCCTGCATCTCAGCCGACGATTCAACGACGCAGATCTGGGTCGTCCCAACGAACGAAGAGATCGTCGTGGCGAGACAGACGGTAGAGGCCATTAAAAATTGACAGTGAATAGTTGATCGCGGTTTTCAGACCGCCCAACTCGAAGCTGTCAGCGATTACTCCTCACCATCAACTATCCACTATTCACAATCGACTTACCCATGTTTCTCGCCAAAGTCACAGGCAGCGTCGTATCGACGCAGAAGGTCCAGCAGATGGTCGGGCAGAAACTGCTCATCGTCGAACCACTGCGCGTAGACGAGAAAGATAAAAAAAGCCTGAAGGGTACCGGGCGAACATTCATCTGTGTCGACACCGTCGGTGCGGGAGAAGGCGAGACGGTTCTTATCGTGCAGGGTTCAAGTGCCCGCTTCACGGAAGACACGAAAACACTGCCAATCGACGCGGCCATCATCGGTATTGTCGACAGCGTGCAGGCACACGGGAACACCGTATTCAAGGGAACGAACTGAGAATTCTGTTTCGGCGCGTTCGCGTCGAAAAGAGTGAAAACGAGTGGCCAGTCATTGAGGGCTAAGCATGAAAGAAGAACGGATTCCTCGCGACTTCGATAAGCATTTGCTCGGGATGAGAATTGTAGTCATGGCTCTCGCCATGGGGGTTGTGGCATTCGCCGCGGTCGCATTGTTTATTCCTGGCAACGCTAAATCTGACAACCAACCATTGGTCGCGTTCATCGGCCTCGCTTTCGCAGCAATCATCCTTGTTGTTCGAGAGATCGTCCCAAACGTCATCATCACTTCTGCAAGAAAAAAGATAGCCAACGATAATTGGCAGCCGCCTCAACAGGCTGCCAGTCCCGTTCCAAAAGACGCAACACCAGAAGAGAAGTTTTTATTTATTTACCGGTCACGACTGATCATCAGAGCGGCACTGCTGGAAGGCGCGGCTTTCTTCAATCTGGCGGCATTTTTCATCCATCACCAATGGTGGTCGTTCGCAATCGCAGCCATATTTGCAGCGGTCAACCTTTCAACCATTCCAACTCGTGATGGACTCCTGAGCTGGATCGATCGACAAGTTGAACTACTAGCTTTTGAAGAACAAACAAATTCGTAACGAGCATTTCTCTTAACTGATACAACGATAGAGGCATCTCAATGACAGCCGTTTCGACCGAACAGACAGTTCGCACCGTCGTACAGGAAGTACTCGCACAGCTTGCCAAGTCGAATGGAGTCGCATCGAATAATGGACACTCAAACGGCGACTGGGGCGTTTTCAATAACGTCGATGACGCCGTCGCTGCCGCTAACGAAGCCTTCGAAAAGCTGAAGTCAGCCTCGATGGAAGATCGCGGCAAAGCGATTCAGATCGTCAAAGACATCTGCTTCAACCAGGCCGAAGAACTCGGAACCGCCGAACTGGCTGAAACGAAGATCGGACGACTCGATCACAAGATTGAAAAGCTTCAGATCATCAGACGAGTGCCGGGTATCGAGTACCTCAAGTGCGACGCCGTTACCGGCGACAACGGTCTGACGGTCACTGAGTTCGCTCCATTTGGAGTCATCGGAGCGATCACTCCGGTCACGCACTCACTGCCGACTCTGGCTGCTAACTTTGTCAACATGGTTTCTGCAGGAAACACGATTGTCGTAAATCCTCACCCCAGCGGTGCGGGTATCGCCTGCGAAGGGGTGCGACGTTTTAATAAGGCGATCTATGAAGCCATCGGGATTAATAACCTGGTGACAATCATCGGCAACCCGACGATCGAATCGGCGGACGAAATTTTCAAGCACCGCGGCGTAAAGCTGCTATGCGTCACCGGCGGCCCAGCCGTGGCCCGTGCCGCACTGGCCAGCCCGAAACGAGCGATCGTTGCCGGACCGGGTAACCCACCAGTCGTCGTCGACGAAACCGCCGACATCGACAACGCCGCTCGGTCGATCGTGACCGGAGCCGCCTACGACAACAACCTGCTGTGCATTGGTGAGAAAGAAGTCTTCGCGGTCGAGTCGATCTTCGACCAGTTAATGGACGCAGTCGGTCGCAACGGCGGATACAGACTGAACGCCTCGCAGATTGACGCTCTGACCAGAGCAGCCTTCTCGCCACCGGCCGAGCCGGGCGGCCACTGGATGCTCAACCGCGATCTGGTCGGCAAAGCTCCGTCGGTTCTCGCCGCCGCCATCGGACTCACCATTCCCGCAGGCACTCAGATTCTCTACGGCGAAACAGACACCTCGAACCCGTTCGTTCCCGAAGAACAGATGATGCCGTTTGTCCCGTTCGTCCGAGCTCGCTGTGCCGATCACGCCATTGAAATGGCACTCGAATTCGAACACGGCTTCCGCCACACGGGAATCATTCACACAACCAACGTGAAGAACATGACAAAAATGGGGCGTCTGATGGAGACAACACTCTTCATTAAGAACGGCCCCTGCGGAGCGGGACTCGGACTCGGTGGCGAGGGCTATCTCAGCTTCTCAATCGCCACTCCAACCGGCGAAGGTGTCACCAACCCGTTGACGTTTACAAGACAGCGACGCTGCACTTTGGTCGACGATCTCCGGATCATCTGAGTTCGCAGGGCCGGTTCCCA
>JADHNX010000317.1 GCA_016779365.1 Planctomycetaceae bacterium | reverse complement strand
TTGACCGCTCAGCCCGTCGGAGATTCGATCAGCCACCCAGGCGTTGAACATTCGCGACTGCACAGCCGACAGCGTGAACCGCAGCCCGTCGCGACTTAGGCGTCGAACCCGTTCGCCTCGTAAAATGCGAAAGCCCAGATCGTCAGTCGTTCCAGCGTTGCCAAATCGTTGCTCACCGAAGTAGTTCGGGAATCCTGATTGCCGGAGCCTGGAAACGAGTTCTGCCGCAAGCTGGTCTGCGTTTGTGGCCGCGTCTCGAACGACAATTCGGAATCGGTTTCCGCGAAGATGGCCGGTCTTCAGCTTGTTGGTATGTCGCCTGGCGCTGAGCACTTTGATCTGATCGGAATCGAGCTTTTCGATCAAATCGCTCGCCGCTGCGGGTACGGACACGTACTGTCTGGTAACCGCCTGAGCGTCCTTTCGGCCCGCGCAACCAACGTCAGCCTGCTTAAGCGAGAGTGTCTGTTCGATGTGTCGAAGCAGGTCCGGTGTCGGAATGCCTCGCTTTTCAATATGCAGAAAGAGAAAGTCTCCTTCGCCTGAGGCTTCGTAAACCGGAATTTCGTCGACGAAAAAGTCGTCCGGAGACTGTTTGAGTAGCCCGCCGATTCCAGGAGCGTTTGTCAGGAACGGTAGCGCGTCTGAACTCGCGAAAGATTCGTCATTCGCGACAGGATCTGAATCCGTCATTGAACGCGGCAGCTCCTTTAGTCGTCGCCGATCAGGCGAACATCGCTTTCGCTGCCAAGCCCTGCGATAGCTTCGTCGTCAAAGCTGTCGTCATTGCCCATATCAGAGTCTGGAAATGAAGTCATCATCTCGGTGCGATCAGCCCGACGTGCAGGTTCTGGTTCGTCCGGGCCGAGGTAGACGCGGAAGCGTGCGTTGGCAAACGCGAGTTCGTCGCCGGGAAGCAATGCTCCGCGAGTGACTCGTTGCCCGTTGACTTTGGTGCCGTTCGTACTGCCCAGATCACGGATGAAAAGCAGACCGTCCGTCTTCACGATCACGCAGTGAAGTTTCGACACGCTGGACCGGTCGATGTACACATCGCAGACGCCGCGTTTGCGTCCTACGACTGTGACATCTTTCGTGAGGACGATCGGTCGATCGCCATCAATCGAGATGAGCTTTGCGAGCATCGCAATGCCTCAACCGGCGGAAGCTGTTTGATTCGAGCGAAGGCCGGTATCGGAAAAGGGATGCACCACGACCCGACGTAACTCTCGATCACACAGCAGGAAAAGCCAACACGTGATTGTCCAGCACGAAACCGGGAAGTCAAGGTGCGTCCTGCAACCCTGCACCAGACTTCTGACGCACCAGTCGCGGTAATCCGTAGCTTTGGAACAGTCGCGACCTCGGCGGCTCGATCAGAGCCGGCACTTTCCTTAAGGCCGAGCGATTCATTATTTCCGTGATTTGCCGAACGACCATGCGTAATCGGCGGTGTTCATGCAACGCGTTCAGGCGACGACCAGAATCTCACTGCCTGACTAATTGACAACTCGATGCGCGAGCGACGCTCCTGTTAAAAACGTTTCGTGGTGCCGTCCCTCGTTTTCGAAACGTCGGGGCGTCGCCTGCTCAGGCTGTGAGTTTGCCTGGCAACAAAAAGACCCGGTTGAACGAGTTGTTCAACCGGGTCAGCAGAGTCTTTGAGTTTTCTGAAGCGGGTTCCGTTGTTGACAAACTGCCAGCTTTGGAACATCTACCTGACAGTAATTGTCAGCCAGCCAGCGTTTGGTCGGACGCTGGTAATTGCCAGATCAACCGGTCCGCCGGTTTTGCGTTTCAGTGTGATCATCCGATCGACTTTTCGAGTCGGCAGAGCTTTCTGAATCTTCGCTTTGACGATACCGGCTCGCGCAATCTGGACGATTGGGCTGGCCGCTTCGACAGGTGCTACTCCGACGGCATCCGCTTCGATGACGATGTCTGTTCCCTCGATAGAGAACCTCAGCGGAACAGTGATCTCCTGAGTCGGAATGACATCATCGCCTTCAGGCTGCAGACCCATTCGCAGCACGAGAGTCAACTTGCCGTTCTGGGCTTTGATCCGAATAGCATCCTGATCGGGGAAGATGAAACGAGTGTTATCTTCCTTTGCCGGTTCAGCGTCACCGGTTCCTTCAGCGTCACCGCCTGGCAGTTTGAAGTCGTCGCCCAGCAGTGTTTTCAGAGCGATTTCAATTTGCTCGCCGAGTTCTTTCTCGGTGAATGAACCCCCAGCGATCGGGAGCTTATCCAGCGAGTTGTTGAGGAGTGTCTCGTGAAGATGAATGGCTGCGCTGCCATCCACACGCGTCGAGAATGACGGGGCGTCGCCACCCAGATTGTCATCGTCCATCAGACGGGTGCCGATCCACAATGCGTCGCTTGTTGATCGGTAAGTGCGTGCCGATGGGAAGAGTCCGGTCTCTTTGAGTTTGGGGATGACCACTTCTTCCAGTTGCTTGCTGGACTTGCTGAATTCGGCGTCTACTTCCTGATTGAATTCCGGGATCAGTCGGTTTTGCAGCTTCTGAGCAGCGATTGCTTCTGACTGACCTCGCTTGTCACGCGCCACGCTGACTGCGTAAGAATCTGCAATTCCCCCGAAAATCGGTAATCCACTGACACCGGTCCGAGCACCCGTTGTCGTGTTGTTGGCATTAACCCACATGGTCGCCGGGAATGATTTGAAGCGATCACCGTCGAAGTGGATTTTCTTTTGGGCACCAAAAGTGTGATAGCCTGAAGTAAAAATGGTTGCCTGATCTGTGACTCCTTGCGTGTTTGTCTGAGTCACGCCGTTGAACGTCATATCAAACTCGATGACCGAATTGTTTGGCTTCAGGTCGATGCCGATGGTGCCCGTTGTGGTCTGATGACCGTCGACTTTGGCACCCAGAACCACGTCGTCGACCACGCCTGAATCGGTGTGTTTGTAGCCAGCGACTTTGTTGAGAAATGATTCCGTCGCAACAACTCGCAGGTTGTAGTTGAAGTACTGACCGGCCAGGACGTCAGCGAGGTGGTCGCCACCATCTGCTGCCAGATTGCGAACTTCACCGTAAGCGTCACGGGCGGCTGTGGCCGAAACCTGGCTGCGAGTTTCTTCGTAGGCTTCCAGGGAAGAAACCAGTTTCTTGAGAGATCCCCGCAGTTCAGACTGATCGTTTTTTGCGGGAGCCTCTGCGGAAGCAAGTTCCAGATACTGACCGAGAGTTTGTTTGACTGTCAGGAACTGCGGTCGCTGTACGAAATCTCGTTGCGCGTCGTTCTGCATTTTGTCAGACTCGGACAGCCGTGTGAAAACAGCGCTGACAACTTCTGATGGCTCGGCAGATTCAACGGCTGATCGCAACTCTTCCGCGCGGATGAATTTCAGCCAGGCGTCGCCGTTCTTGATTTTCGACAGATACTTGCCCAATGACTCGACTGACTGAGCGACCTCCGCTCCAGCCGCGTCGACTTTCGCTTTGTGAGCGGCTTCCGGATTCATTTCCAGTGTGTCGAGGATCGCCGTCGCGACCGACACTCGGCGAGACAGTCGACCGTTGATCGTTGCCAGCGGTTCGAAGATCGCGGTGTACGATTTGTTGGCAAGCGCCTTCTCCATCGTGCGGATTCGCTTTTCAAGCTTGTCCAGTGCCGCGCGTTGTCCATCAATGTCGAGGTCTTGCTGTTCGTAAAGTGCGGCGACGTCAGCAGAGGCGTCTTTGCTCCAGTTTGCCCAGGACTCGCCGAGTGTCAGGAAGTCGTCTTCCAGCAGTCCGAGAGGTACGAACTCGGGAAGAATTCCTCGCAGTCCTTGAGGCGGCTTTTCTGCGTCATCTGCCAGCGAAAGGTGCCCGGTTGAGGCACAAGCAAGAGTAATCGCGGCAGCGAGCAGGGAAAGCAGCATCCCATGCTTCGTCCGAAGCCAGGTCACTGAACTCATATTGGCAACTCCATTTTCCGAAATGTGAAGCCTCGGCTGGCCGTCATGGGATAGGCCGGAAAGTCTCAACCGAGTGCCTCTGTTCGCCGGATCCGGAAGCGACAGTTGCATTCCGGAATCGCGCGGCATCCTGTTTTATACTGGTCGTCAACGAACAGTCTCTGATCCCGACAGAAACCATGCGACAGGTGGGGTATTTTGCAAAACCGGCGCAACCAGCCCTTACGGCTTCACACGACCGGTCGGCAGTGTCGGCAAAATCGCCCAGCCCTGTGTACGTGGCTCAGTCTAGTACCGCCTCGTAACCGCTGCAATTAGCTTTATTTGCGCATTCATCCAAATGGTCATTTTCAGTCGCGAGGGGCCACCAGTTCGGCTGACCCACTGAATCGACGATCGTCGATCGGTAACGTAAGTCGTGGCCAGTATGTGCGTTACGGTTTTATTTGGGTTGTCGCCGCTTTTACAGCCGTGGTGTCTGATTGACCAATGGCCAAAGCATGTCGACCCTCGAAGCCGATGCAGGTTGGGCAGCGGAAGGATTTCGTCCGCCAGGATTTTGTGGAATACAAGACTGGTGTCCTCGCGAACTGATTGTGGATGCTAGAGTTCGACCGTCAGAAACCGGCGTTGCGGACTGCAATGTGCGATTTTCCTGACACAAGCAAGTCGGCTGATCGCTGATCAGCGGAAGAATTAGATTCACTGGCTGAGGACGAAACTGTGACCAACTATCTGGTAACCGGCGGCGCTGGATTCATCGGTTCGCACATCGTGACGCGGCTCGTCAACGAAGGTCACGATGTCCGAGTCCTCGACAATTTGTGTACCGGGTCGCTGGAGAATCTCGCTCACATCGAAGGTCACTTCGAATTCATTCACGGAGACGCCGCCGACCCGATTGCCTGCACAAGAGCGGTCAACGGAGTGGAAGTGGTCTTCCATCAGGCGGCTCTGGCGTCGGTGCCGCTGAGCATCGAACGCCCTCAGGACTGCCACCGCGCCTGCGTCACCGCGACAGTCAATCTGCTCGACGCCTGCGTTAAGGCAAAAGTGCGGCGCGTCGTCTACGCAGGGTCAAGCAGTGCGTACGGCAACGATCCTGAAATGCCGAAGCGAGAAAACCAGCTTCCGCAGGTGTTGTCTCCTTACGCCGCCGCGAAACTGGCCTCGGAACTTTACTGCGAAGCATTCGCTTCGTCTTACGACATCGAAACAGTCCGGCTTCGATACTTCAACATCTTCGGTCCACGTCAGGATCCGGCGAGTCCTTACTCAGCCGTCATCCCGCTTTTCGTCTCAGCACTGGTCAATGGCAAGCAACCAACGATTTTTGGCGACGGTCTGCAATCGCGAGACTTCACCTACGTTGAGAACGTCGTCGAAGCAAACGTCCGAGCATCTCTGGCGGAAGGTGCTTCCGGCAAGGTCTTCAACGTTGGCTGCGGCGAGTCGCTCAGCCTGATCGATCTGCTTCAGGAAATCTGCAAGCGACTGGGCGTCGAGTACGCACCGAACTTCGCGGAAGCTCGACAGGGGGATGTGAAGCATTCCTGGGCAGACATTTCTGCGGCGAAACAGGTACTCGGGTACGAGCCAAAAGTTGGATGGCGGGAAGGTTTGCAACCAACGATCGATTACTACGCTGAACTGGCTCGCGACGCGGCAGGCTGCTCGGTGGGTTAACCAGAGAATTCAACGCACACATCAATAACAAAGCGGCCAGGAGAGCCGCTCTTAATCGTCGGACGGAGCCCCTCGCCTTCAGAGGGCAACCATGAGCATTCGCGACGACCGAAACGAACAACCGTTCGACATCACAAAACTTCCAGCTGGCCATCTGCCGTATCGTGATCCGGCTGTTGCTGACTCAACCAGCATCTCGCCGGTTCAGACATCGTTCCGTGACGCGCGAAACCAGAGCCAGGTTGTCTGGTCAGGCGGCACGATCGACTACGTCGGTCTCGCCAGACGCTACGCCCTGTGGCTTGTCTGCGGAATGGTCTCGGGCATTCTGCTTGGACACATGATCTTCCGGGCGTACGGCCCTGAATACACAGCGACTGCGAAGGTGCTCGTGTCGAAACGGATGTCCGGCCCGATCAGTGAAAACAGCGAAGCGGAAACCTGGGGAGACCGCGCCGAACATATCGCGCTGATCATGAGCCCGCTCATCGTCGAGAAGGCTGTCAAGCTCCACGAACTCAACAAGCTGCCGTCACTTGCCTTGTCGAAGGACCCGGCCGAGGACGTTCTCGACTCGATCAAAGTTCAACGTAGCGCGGGTGAAGATCGTTCGTTTCTCAATGTTCTCGATGTGACTTGCACGAACGCCAATCGCGACGATGCGAAGAAAATCTGTCACGCGGTCATTGACGCTTACCACGTCTACCTGCGCGAGAATCATGAAGAAAATACCGGCGAGTTGTTGAAACTCGTCAATCGGGCGACCGGCGACCTGAAGCAACAGATTGATGACACCGAGGCTGCGTACGAAAAGTTTCGTAAGACCGCGCCGATTCACATGAAGACGACAATTCGCGGCGCGGGTGGCGAAAGAACAGCCTCCGCCACGAACGTGCATCAGGAAAATCTGGCAGCGCTCGAGCTGGAACAACAGCGGCTGCTTGTTCAGAAGGCCGACGTTCAATCAAAGATTCAGTCGATGCAGAAAGGTCTTGCTCAGGGGCAGTCTCGCGAAGAACTGG
>JADHNX010000316.1 GCA_016779365.1 Planctomycetaceae bacterium | reverse complement strand
AACTCCTGAAGTCATTCCGCGGCCACGACGGAGCGGTCCGAACAGTCGCCTTCGCCCAGAGCGATCAGGTCATTCTGTCGGGCAGCCACGACAACAGCATTCGAAAATGGAACATCAGCGAGTACGAAGAGATCCGAGTCCTCCAGGGACAGGTCATGGAAGGTCATGTTGATGCGATTCTTTCGGCTGGGTTTTCACCAGACGGCGAGCAAATTGTCACGGCCAGTCGTGACCGAACCGCCCGGACCTGGGAAACCTTTACGGGCCAGCCGCTTAAAGTCTTTGCCGAGGGGCATTCGTTCCTGGCAACATCGGCCGCTTTCTTTCCCGATGGAAAACGCCTGGCGACGGGAGCCGTTGATAACACGGTCAGAATCTGGGACGTCGATTCCGGCACCCAGCTGGTTCGCCTCGAACATACCGGACGAGCCGCTGCCTTAACGGTTTCCAACAACGGCAAGTGGGCCATCACCGGTGGCGATGACAACTCTGCCAGAATCTGGAATGCCGAAACCGGTGAACTGGCTTACGTCTTCAAAAGCGGCGAGAACAGCAAAGGCCACAACAACGAAGTGACCGCAGTCGCCATTTCCGAAAATGATCAACAGCTTCTAACCGGAGACTCCAGCGGTCGAGTCTTTGTCTGGGACGTGAAGTCGCAGAAGGTGATTCTCGAACTTAAAGGCCACGCTCGCAGCCGCATCACGGACGCCGCCTTCCTGCCAGGAACGAACCGCGTCCTCACTGCTTGTGCCGACAAGACGGTCGCCCAGTGGGATCTGACGACTGGCAAAGAGGTTTCGGATTTGATTCTCAGCCATCCCGATTCCGTCGTTGCGATGTCGCTGCGTCCTAATTCTCACCACGTGATTACGGCATGTGGCGACGGCAGCGTTCGACTTTGGGATGCCGACACGGCGAAGGTCATCGCGGAACTCAATCGCGGCGATGCGAAGGTGACCGACGTTGCCATCAATGCCGAAGGGACGAAGGGTCTGGCCGTCGACGCGAATGGTCGAAAGGCTTTCGTCTTCTCGCTGGAGACCACGCAGCCGTCGATCGAGCCTGATCAGACTTACGTTTCAGAAGGGCAACTCTGGTCGGCAATCTTCGCTCCGGTGAAAAACGATCTGGCTATCCTCGCCCTGGGCGGAAGCGACGCCAAACTGATCGGCTTGAAATCCGTCCGGCGAAAAAGTGACGAAACACTCGTCGCCTTCAGCCCGCATGGAGTCATCGCGTCGGCCAGCTACTCGCCGGACGGATCGCAGATCGTGACGGGAAGCTGGGACTTCTCTGCCAGAATCTGGGACGCCGGCACGGGTGCCGATCTGCGAAAACTGGCTGGCGACAATGGCCACACCGGCTTCGTTAATTCAGCCGTCTTCTCACCAGATTTGGCGGGACGATGGGTGCTGACAGCCAGCGACGATGGAACGGCAAAAATCTGGGACGCCAGCACCGGAGTCGTTCTGACAACGCTGCTCGGGCATAAAGACCGAGTCAGACACGCCACGTTCTCGAAAGACGGCTCACTGATTCTGACCTCATCCAACGACCGAACGGCCCGCATCTGGAAACTGAAAGAAACGGCTCAGGCAGACGGCTCGGTGAGTCTTGAAGCCTCGGTCACTCAGGTCTTTAACGGGCACGAGTGGGCCGTTCTTTCCGCAGAATTTTCTGACGATGGCAGGTTTGTCATCACGGCCAGCGAAGACAACACCGCTCGAATCTGGGATGCAACAAACGGGAAGGAACTGTCACTTCTGGCTGGACACACGGCAAGAGTCACTTCTGTCGCGTTCGCACCGGGCGAGAATCCAACGCGTGCGGTCACGGCCAGCCAGGACGGAGCGGTCAAACTTTGGGACACCAAAGAGAACAAGGAAATCCTGACGCTCGACGGCCACACTCGCGAAGTCACCTCAGTCGCGTTCTCGCCGGATGGTAAGTACGTGTTGACGGCCAGCGAGGACGGTCGAGCAATTCTGTGGCTCACCACGCCATGGCAGGCTGCTCCGGATAAACCCAGAATGGCCGAAGTCACCCGCGAATCGGTTGCTTCTGGAGCCGAGTAATTTTTCAAAACGCGCCGTGGGTCAGGCTCAGCCTGACCTACGCGCGACCGTCTCTCAGGATCTCGCGGACGGAATTCAAACCGCAGGCGCCCATGACGCCTCCGCCGGGGTGCGCCGCGCTGCCGCAAATGTACAAGCCGTGGATCGGCGTTCGGTAGTCACTCCATCCAGCCACCGGTCGCATACTGAAAAGCTGGTGAAGCGGCATCGCGCCCTGGAAAATGTTGCCGCCTGTGAGGCCGTAAACTCGTTCAAGGTCAACCGGCGAAAGAATCTGCCGGTGAATAATCGAGTCTGGAACGTTCGGCGCGAACCTGGCAATTTCAGCCACGCAGCGATCGGCAAACTCTTCCTTGACGTCGTCCCAGTTTCCTTCGGCGAGGTTGTACGGCGCGTACTGCACGAACAGCGACAGAATGTGATGCCCGTCCGGCGTCAACGTCTTGTCGACCGAAGTCGGAATCGTCATCTCAACGACCGGTCGCTTTGACGGTCGACCGTACTTCGCGTCGTCGTAAGCTCGTTCGAGGTATTCCAGTTCGCAGCCGATGTGAATCGTGCCTCGATGCTGCGGCCCGACTTCGGCGTTCCCCGGCAGGCAGGTGAAGTTCGGCAGTTCACTGACCGCCAGATTGATCTTCATACTCGCCGACGAGTAATCAATCCGGCTGACCGCTCGCGCGAAGTCGTCCGGAAGTTGTTCCTTTTCAAGAAATTTTTCAAACGTCAGATGCGCGTCGACATTCGAAGCAACGCTTTTCGATCGAATCTCTTCGCCGTCTGCCAGGACGACTCCGCAAGCCTTGTTATCAATGACGCGGATCGAAGCCACCTCGGCGTTGGTACGAATCGTGACTCCGACTTCTTCGCATGACCTGGCCATTGCCTGAGTCAAACCGCCCATGCCGCCTTCAACATAACCCCACACTCCGCGAGCGCCACCGGACGAACCCATCACATGATGCAGCAACACGTAAGCCGTGCCGGGAGCTGAGATCGGCTGAAACGTTCCGATGATGGCGTCGGTCGCGAGTGTCGCTTTCAGAATGTCCGACTCGAACCAGCGATCCAGAATCGGGCGAGCGGCACCGGTCAACAGCTCGATCGCTTCGGGCATGTCCGAACCAAGCTGCTTCAACGCCTGGAAGATCGACCATCCGGTCTTTGTGTCTCGCAGTTTCTTCCCGAACGAAATTTCACGCCACTCGCGAGGCAGCGGCAGCAGGTCAGGCGGCGTCTGGTTGAGCACCGGCTCCAGGCACTCGGCGATCCGTTCCAGCAGCCGGTTGTATTTCGGATAAGCCTCCGCGTCGCGCTGCGAAAACTTCGCGATTTCGCGGAGCGTCATTTCCTCATCCGGACCGAGCAGCAGGTAGCGGCCATCTTCCAGCGGAGTGAACGACGACGGCGTTCGAGGCAGCACTTTGTAGCCGTGCCGCTTCAGCTCCATTCGTTTTTCAATCTCCGGCAACAGCAGACTGACAACGTACGAAGCCGTCGACACTTTATATCCCGGCCAGAGTTCTTCCGTGACGGCGCATCCGCCGACCAGGCTTCGTCGCTCCAGCACGAGCACCTTCCGCCCCGCCCGAGCCATCTCAAACGCACACACCAGCCCGTTATGGCCACCGCCAATGACAATCAGGTCGTAGTTGGATTCGTCCATGAATTCTCTTGATGATTTATCCGGGAAGTTTTCTACAGAACAACGGGGAAATTGATCTTCTTTTGCGCAGCCTGACTGAATGAATCTAAAAGCCACGGATCACACAGATAACCACGGATGTTCTATCGGGGTCTCCATAGCCATCCGCGAAAATCCGTGCGCATCTGTGGCTCAAAATCTCTATGGCTTAACGTCTGGTCACGCCGCGCTGTTCGATGAATCAACAATGCCGTTATGATTCTCGTTCGACTATGAACACTTTCGACTGCGGCCATGTTGAACCTCAGCGACGAAGAATAGCATCCGCCATGAATCGATGTCTGCACCTTCTGCTGCTGGCCGCACTGTTCGGCGGATTGGCCACGACGGAAGCGTGTGCTCAGGGCAGTCCTGGTGAGCGAGAAGTCGATCGGTCGATTGTTCGGGCCTTGAAGTTTCTGGCGGCGCAGCAGCAACCTTCCGGAGCGTGGCAGCTCAAAAATGCCAGTCGTGGTCGAGATGCAGCGTCGGCAACATCGTTGGCTGTGATGGCGTTCATGGCTGCCGGGCATGTGCCGGGAGAAGGACCGTACGGCGACGCGATGGAGCGTGGCATTCGCTGGGTACTCAGTAACCAGCGGCCCAACGACGGCCTCTTTCAACATCGAGCCGGCAGCGGGCCGATGTACACTCACGGAATCTGCACGTTGATGCTGGCCGAAGTTGCCGGCATGGTCGACGCGTCGCTGAGTGATCGAGTTCGGAAGAGTCTCGAAAAAGCCATCCTCCTGATCCTGAAAGCGCAGGATGTCCCGAAAGGAAATCAGCACGCCGGTGGATGGAGGTACGACGCTTCCAGCCACGACAGTGATCTCAGCGTGACGGGCTGGCAACTTCTGGCGTTGCGAGCGGCAAAGAACATCGGCTGCGATGTCCCGGCTGAAGCAATCGAGTACGCCGTTTCCTACGTCAATAAATGTGCCGATCGAAACGGCGGTTTTTCCTACCAGGCAGGTCACGGCGTCAGTCCGACTCGAACCGGGACCGGTATCCTGTGCCTGGAAATCTGCGGCGAGCACCATGCTCCCGCGACGATGGCCGGCGCCGATTACCTGCTGCGTCGACCACTCAGGTATAACGACAGCTTCTTCTTTTACGGAGTTTACTACAGCACGGTCGGCATGTTTCAGGTCGGAGGCCGCCACTGGGAGGAGACTCGAAACAACGTGACGACTTTGCTGCTGACCAGGCAGCACCCCGACGGAAGCTGGAACCCTACCGACGGAAGCGAAGCATCCTTCGGACCGATTTACGCGACGAGCATGTCGGTGCTCGCGCTGGCGGTCGAGTATCAGTACCTGCCAATTTACCAGCGCTGAGGGAGCATCGTTTGCGACGTTGTAAGAATTGACGTTGCAGAGACTCGCCCCTCAGACTGAATCCCTGAGGACCGTGAAATGCCGCATCTTCCAGTTGCCAAAGCCAGCGAAATTGGCCTCGACCAGGGCCGCCTCGATGTTGCCAGTGATTTACTCCGCCAATGGACGACTGGCCCCAACGCTCCGGTGCCGGGCGGCGCAATCGTCGTCGGTCGAAACGGAAAAATCGTTGAACCAAAGTTTTTTGGCCGGCAAGGAGCGGAACCTACGGCTTGGGAAATTCGTCGCGATGGAATGTTCCTGCTGGCATCGATCACCAAGCCTGTGACTTACATGGCGGCGATGATGCTCGTCGAGCGGGGACTGTTGAACCTGACCGATCCGGTCATGCGGTACATCCCGGACTTCGCCGCGCACCACAAGGAAGAGACGCTGGTTCTGCACCTGTTTACTCACACATCCGGTATGCCGGACATGGTTCCCGACAACGCCGAGCTTCGTCAGAGGCACGCACCACTCAGCACCTTCGTCGACGGAGCGATCAACGCGATGCCGCTCTTCCCGCCGGGCACCGACTTTTCGTACCAGAGCATGGGGACGCTGGTCGTCGCCGAGCTGGTTCAGCGAATCTCCGGCATGACGATTCACGAGTTCATTCGTCGCGAGATTCTCAATCCGCTTCAGTTGAAATCAACCAGCCTCGGATCAAAGGGTCTGGATCGTGAACGGCTCGTTCGAGTGGAAGTTCCTGACTATCAGCTTGGTTCGAATTTCGGGTGGAACAGTCGCTACTGGCAGGAACTCGGTGCTCCGTGGGGTGGCATGTTCAGCTCACCGGAAGATTTCTCCGTGATTTGCCAACTGCTATTGAATGGCGGAGTCTACGGAGACGTCCGACTGCTGTCTCGAAGCACCGTGGAAGCCATGACAACCAACCGCCTCGTTGACCAACCGGGCATTACCGAGGCAGTGCGCCGATCGAGGCCCTGGGGACTTGGCTGGAGTCTTAACTCGCGCGGCACGTCGCGAAGCTGGGGCGACACTCTCGGACCGAACGTCTTCGGCCACACCGGAGCGACCGGCACGATGTGCTGGATGGATCCCGACCGAAACGGATTCTGCCTTCTGTTTACATCGGCGATTCGATCGAAGGCACCCTGGCGACTCGTCAACCTTTCGAACATCGTCGGGTCCGCGTTCCTGTGACTTTCGTTCCGCCGTTGAAACAGCCGTCACCAGTTTTCAGACGTCGGCACGAGAACGATTTCATGAACGAAGCTTCCATCGAAATTCGCCCGACCCGACGATGAAGTCGGCCTCGCCAGGTACCATCTGTTTTTTCGACGCTGGATTGGCAAACGCGATTTCTACAGTGAATGTCGCGGAATGCTGACAATTCGATGGCTCCGCATTTGACAGTTTTGTATCCCGCTGAGAAGCTTCGGGTTGACGTGTCCGAGTCGGATCGTCGATTGCGGTTCGGAAGGGACGTCCGGTGTTTGATGAGTTCAGGAAGACCGTCGAAGAAGCATTCGAGCGCTA
>JADHNX010000315.1 GCA_016779365.1 Planctomycetaceae bacterium | reverse complement strand
CGGGAGCGTTCCTGAATCACGTACTCTGCCGCGCGGCGTTCGTTGGCGTTTCCGTCTGCAGCGAGTTTTTCAAGCGCGACGGAAGTGTCGCGAGGCAGCGGTTTCAACTCAACCAGCAGGCTCGCTGCACGACGGCGAATCTGCCGGTCATCTTCGGACAGAGTCTGCACCAGGGCTGCCGCAACAGTCTGCGGAGTTCGTGAAATTTTCCAGGCAGCGTCGATGGCTTCGATGCGGACCTGCGGGGACGAACTGTCGAACGCCCGACTGAGAGATTCGATGGCGGACTTCGCGACCGCTCCGACCTGTCCGAGTGCCTTCGCCGCTCGCCATTGAACGTCCGGGGTGCCGCGTTCAAGCAGGTCAACAAGCGAGGCAACCGCGGGCTCTCCCACCCGAGCAAGTGCGTTTGCGGCGGCATCCTGGACAGCGGCGTTTTCGTCGAGGATCAATCGTTCAAGCAGCGTGTTCATCGCCCCTTCAGCGCGAGGCCCCAGTGCACCTAGCGTATCACAGGCTCGTCGGCGAATATCCGCGTTGTCGTCTTCAGCCGCTCGTCCCAACGCCGGGAT
Organism: Planctomycetaceae bacterium; assembly: GCA_016779365.1. Taxonomy (GTDB): domain Bacteria; phylum Planctomycetota; class Planctomycetia; order Planctomycetales; family Planctomycetaceae; genus JABMPE01. Next base: position 6,079 of record JADHNX010000315.1, on the reverse strand, counting down.
TGCTCCGACTGCCAAAGGTCCGGCGTAAGCCAGTCCGTCGATAATCGTCTGCCGCAGAAGGATTGATTCGTAGTCGCTGGACCGTCGTGGCTTCATCAGCTCGGAAGTCAAAACATCAATCGCTGCTGAGGTGCGAATCTGCCCGAGCGTGTCGGCAGCCAGCACTCGCAGTTGTGACGACGCTTCTGGCGACCTTAAAAAGACAGTGACATTCGGCACGGCTTCGGCAGCCACAGGTCCGAACATGCCGAGACTTTTCATGCACCAGTAGCTGGTGTTCGCAGCCGTCGACCCCTCTTTCGTGCCGGTCGCGCCGGCTTCGGGTGACCTCGTTTTATCAGACCGGTCAAGAATTTCGATCAACACCGGAACCGCCTTGCGAGCAGGTTCGCCGATTCTCGCCAGCATCATGGCCGAGCGTTCCCGCAGCCCGGCTTTACTTTGAGGGACACGAATTGTGTCAACCAGAATCGGGACAGCTGCCGACGCCTGACTGCCTGTCGGGTCAAGTGTCGCAAGCAATGCCTCAACACGAGCCTCGTCGCTGGATGTTGAATCGCCGTCACTCGAACATTTTTTTTCAGTCGTCGCCTTCTTAGCAGCCGTTACCGAGCGGTCGTGAGCTTCCTCCCTGACGTCAGCCGACTTCGAAGAACCCGCCGCAACAACCAGAAAAACGACGAAGACAACAGCACGCAAGGTGCGTTCTAACATTTGCACATGCCGTTCAAGAGGGAAGGACGTTGTCTGGAATTTGCCTCTCATAGCGGTAGAGTTTGCAGCATTCCGTCGCCGATGAAAACCAGACAGCGGTAAACGGACCGACGGCTCTGGTTTCGTACGAGCCATTTTTACGGCCTTTTAACTGATCGGCTGGCGACGAGTCAGTCGCAGACTCTTTGCAGGCCGGTCATTACTTCGGAATTCTCAATGGATCTCTTGATTGCTCTGGTCGCTCTGGCCGCGATGGAAATCGTGCTCGGCATCGACAACATCGTCTTCATCGCGATCCTCACCGATCGACTGCCCGAGGCAAGACGCAGCGCCGGGCGTCGAACAGGTCTTCTGATCGCTCTCGTAATGAGAATCGGTCTGCTCTTCGGGATCAGCGCCGTGATGCAGTTGACCTCGCCGGTCTTTGCGTGGACCGACATCGGAGCGCCGGATGCCTGGTTCGAAGTCGCCGCCAACGCCCAGTTTCCGGATCACGAAGCTGAGCGGCTGAACGAAGTTCGAACGGTTTCCGGTCGAGACCTGATTCTGCTGCTGGGCGGGCTGTTTCTAATCTTCAAAACGGTCAAAGAGATGCACGAGCAGATCGCCGGCGAGCACCACTTCACGGGATCAAAGACTCCGATCACCTTCACGGCGGCGCTGGTTCAGATCGCGCTGCTTGATCTGGTCTTTTCGTTGGACTCTGTCATCACCGCCGTCGGTATGGTCGACGACGTTCGCATTATGATCTGCGCAGTGATTATCGCTGTTGGAGTCATGGTGGCCTTCGCCGATCGCATCAGCAATTTCGTCTCGGCTCACCCGACGTTGAAAGTGCTGGCTCTCAGTTTCCTGCTGCTGATCGGCGTGATGCTTCTGGCCGAAGGAATCGGCACCCGCGTCGAAAAAGGTTACATCTATTTCGCGATGGCGTTCTCGCTGTTCGTTGAGTTTCTCAATATGAAAGTCCGATCCAAAGGCGAACCTGCTCCCGTAATTGCAGACGCTTGATTTTCGAATTCCCAGTTCCGAACTCCGATTTCGACCCACAATGATCCAGAGAATCATGACTGCCGAAGAATTTGCCGAGCAGAAGTACGACCTGCCAGACGGTGGCCGCTGGTCAGAACTGATCGCGGGCGAGCCTGTCATTCTTGAGCAGCCCTCTGACTCGCACGGAAACGTCATCCGCAATCTGTCGCGTTTCCTGGCCCAATGGATCGAGCAGAAGCAGGTTGGGTACGCGTGCTTCGATCTCGGCATCATCGTCCAGCGAGCCCCCGACACGGTCATCAACCCTGCCGTCAGTTACTTCGTGACCGGCAGCCGCTGGGCCGAAACCGACAAAGTTGTGACCGATACGAAGCCGGCTCTCGTTTTTGAAGTGGCGTCGACCATCGATCGACGGCGCAACATGCCGGACAGAATTACTCATTACCGGAACATGGGCATTCCTGTTGCCATCGTCATCGATCCTATGGAATTGAAAATTGCGGTTCACACCGGAGCTGACGAAGTCGACGTACTCGATCGTGAAGAAGTGCTGACTTCGCAAAATGCCTGGGTCGACGACTCAATCGATCAGCCGCTGCTCGACGGCCTGTCAATTTCGGTCAGCGACATCTTCGAACAACCCGAATGGTGGCAATGGAGAAGCCGTCCGGAGTGATTTGAACGCGCCCTGCGACTAACCTGGAAAGTTGAACCTGGAACAAAGCCGTATGACCGACCACGAACCAACAACACATGCCACCGTCGCCCGAATCGGAATCGTCACGGTTTCAGACCGAGCCAGCCGAGGCGAATACGAAGACCGCGGCGGCCCGGCGATTCACGAATACCTCGGCGAAGTCCTTTCATCACCGTGGGAGGCCGTCGCGCGAGTTATCCCTGACGAGCCGGCTGTCGTCGAGCAGGCGTTGATCGAGTTGTGCGACCAGGAACGTTGCTGCCTCGTTATCACGACAGGCGGTACCGGCCCGTCGAAACGTGACATCACTCCCGAAGCGACCGAAGCCGTCTGCGAAAAAATGATGCCTGGCTTTGGCGAGCTGATGCGAAAGGTCTCGCTCGAAAAAGTGGCCACGGCGATTCTTTCCCGACAGACAGCCGGCATTCGAGGCGGAGCGCTCATCGTAAACCTGCCCGGTCAGCCGAAGGCGATCTGCGAATGTCTCGATGCGGTCTTTCCGGCAATCCCGTACTGCATCGACCTGATCGAAGGCCCGTTCCTCACCACGAACGAAGATCGCCTCGTTGCCTTTCGCCCGAAAAAGAAACCGGGACAGTAAAAGAAACCGGGACAGTCGTTGGGCGTCGTTGGTCACAACCGACAACTGAAAACAGGCTTCCCGGTGCCGCTGATTTTGTTCCTGCCGACTTTTACCACTTCCAGTCCGTTACGCCGGGGAGATTCTGAAGACACTCGGCAGCCGGCCACTGCCCTTTGTAAAGCGCGACGATAATATCGCCACACATGCCGAACATGCCGTTGTGAGACTCGATGTCCAACCCGGCGGTGTGGCCGCTGAGCAGGACGTTGTCCAGTTCCAGCAGTGGGCTGTCGGTCGGCAGTGGTTCGACTTCGTAAACGTCCAGACCGGCTCCACGCAGGTGCCCGCTCTTCAGCGACGCGATCAGGTCGGCTTCTTTGATCAGCGATCCGCGAGCCGTGTTGATCAGAACCGAACCGGGCTTCATCTTTGCCAGCGACTCCCTGTTGATCATGTGGATGGTTTCGGGCGTCGACGGCGAATGCAGCGACACGTAATCCGACCGTGCGTAAAGATCGTCCAGACTGACCAGTTCGATCTGCCATTCGGCAGCGAAGTCTTTATTCGCGAATGGGTCGTACGCGACGACGTTCATTCCCAGCCCTCGGGCACGAGTCGCCACTGCCTGGCCGATTCGTCCCAACCCGACGATGCCCAGCGTTGTGCCCATGACGCGAGGGAACGCTCGGCGAATCCATTGCCCGGATCGAACGTGCTGATCCTGCTTCGGGAAGTCGCGAGCAACTCCCATCAGCAGGCTGATGGTGTGTTCGGCGACGGCGTGATGGTTCACGCCAGGCGTTGTGGTGACGAGGATTCTTTTTTCGTTGCAGGCTTCCAGATCGACGGCATCAAAGCCGACGCCGCTCCGCGCGATGATTCGCAGTTCGGGGCAATTTTCAATCACACGGCGAGTGTACGGCTCCGAACCGGCGATCACGGCCGAGCAGCCAGCCATTGCCGCGATCAGGTCATCTTCCTTCCACAGGTCGCTGCCTTCCGGCTTGAAGACGAGTTCGAAGCCCGCATCCTGCAGCGTCGCGATGTGTGGTCCTTCTTCTCCGTTGAGCGAAAAAACAGCGGCTTTCAACATGAGGGAGTCTTTCTTCAGTTTTGAGCAGGTCAGGCTCTGCCTGACGATATTCGGTGTTAGCGGTGCCGCTTATCCATTCCCGATTCCATCAGGCAGTGCCTGACCAGCGGAAACACGAGCCAGTCCCGGTGAATTCTTCGCCGGATCATTGCGATCGATCGAGGCGAATCCAAGCGACCTGCGAAGGGGACACCGCGACAACGCTCGACTATCATTCGCGGCCTGATGATATTGGCGATCTGATGGACCGTTTTGTTTCGTCGAGGAATCTTCGCACCGATGAGTCCCGAACCCGCAAACGCCGCGTCACGAAATGTTGCTGCCTTCTTCGCAGAACTGAGTCGCATTTATCCTGCGGATCGAATTCTGACGAACAACGCTCAGCTTGCGCCGTACGAATCGGACGGGCTGACGTGTTTCCGCGCCCGGCCTTGCGGAGTCGTTCTCCCGGAAACTCAGCAGGAAGTAATCGACACCGTCAAACTGTGTCATCGTTTCGAGATGCCCTTTATCGCGCGTGGCAGCGGAACGAGTCTCAGCGGCGGAGCGGTTCCCATCGAAAACGGCCTGGTCATCGCCATGAACCGGCTGAACCGAATTCTGCGATACGACGCTCAACAGCGAGTCGCGGTGGTCGAGCCGGGTGTGATCAACCTGAAAGTTTCGCAGCACGTTGCGGGCGACCAATTGTACTACGCTCCCGATCCTTCCAGCGGTCCGGTCTGCACGATCGGCGGCAACGTCGCGTTCAATTCAGGCGGTGCTCACTGTCTGAAATACGGGATGACGTCGAACCATGTGCTGGGTATCAAGGCGGTGTTGCCTGATGGTCAGGTCGTCGAACTGGGCAGCGACAGCCAGGAATCCGTCGGGCAGGATCTGACTGGCATGTTCATCGGCAGTGAAGGTCTGTTTGGAGTCGCTCTGGAAATTACGCTGCGGTTGTTGCCCAAACCGGAAAAGTATTACACGCTCCAGGCGGCTTACGATTCCCTGGAGAAAGCCGGCAATGCCGTCGCGATGGTGGTGGCTTCGGGGCTGCTGCCCGGCGCGATGGAGATCATGGATCGACTTTCGATGGACGCTGCCGAAGCTGCTAGCGCCGCCGGTTATCCCAAAGGTGCCAAAGCGATTCTGATCGTCGAACTGGAAGGCACCGCCGACGAAGTCGATGCCGAGATCCCCTTGCTGCACGGCGTGATTGAAGAGTCGGGCGCTTACATTGTCGAAGCTGCTCGGGACGACGAGCATCGTCTGAAAATCTGGAAGGGCCGGAAGAGTGCGTTCTCGGCGGTCGGTCGGCTCAGCCCGGACTTCATCGTGCAGGACGGCGTCGTGCCGCGAACGAAGCTGGCCGAAGCGCTCGGCGAAATCGAACGACTCAGTCAGAAGTACGGAATTCGAGTGGCTAACGTTTTTCACGCGGGCGACGGCAATCTGCATCCGCTGGTCATGTTCGATGGTCGCGAAGAAGGAGCGTTGCACAAGGCAGAAGAACTCTCGGGCGAAATCATTCGGCTGTGCATCCGGCTCGGTGGATCGATCACGGGCGAACACGGAGTCGGTCTCGAAAAGCGAATGTACCTCGGCGAAATGTACGGCGAGGACGACATCGAGTTCATGCACCGGCTACAGCGAGCGGTCGATCCTCAGGAACTGGCCAATCGAGGCAAGAAGCTGCCCGCCGCGACGGCTCCCGCTTTGTTAACCCGCGGCGCTCACCCGCTGGAAAAACAGGGCGTTATTTTTCGCGACTGAGTGGCTTCGATTTTGCCAATGTTGACAGGACTCTTTTTCATAACTCATCAAAAAAAGATTTAACCACAGAGGCTCAGTGTTCACAGAGAAGATGCTCAAGTCATAACCCTGTGTTCTCTGAGCCTCTGTGGTTAGAAATTTTCACCAACGGGCTGTCAGATTCGGTCGGAGTTGTTTCCGGTGACCGACAGTTAGTGACTCTCAACCGACACGAATTTCCGCATGCACCAGCCGACCAACA
>JADHNX010000314.1 GCA_016779365.1 Planctomycetaceae bacterium | reverse complement strand
TCAGTCGGAGAACCCGTACCTCGCCTTGCTGGAAGGAGTCATCGAGCGGCAGGCCGACCTGATCGCTCACTGGATGCAGTTTGGATTTATCCACGGCGTCATGAATACGGACAACATGACGGTCTCTGGCGAAACGATTGACTTCGGTCCGTGTGCCTTTCTCGATGTCTACGATCCGGCGAAGAAGTTCAGCTCGATCGATCATCAGGGCCGCTACGCATTCAGCAATCAGGGGCCGATCGGATTGTGGAATCTGACTCGGTTTGCCGAAACGTTGCTGCCGTTGCTCGATGACGATTCACAGAAAGCCGTCGAGTTGGCAGAAGCGTCGCTCCATCGATTCTTTGATCTTCAGCAGAACTCGCTGGAACGGCGACTGACTGCGAAGATCGGTCTGTCTGGTGGCCGAGCAGAAGATTGGGAAATGGCCAAAGCTCTGCTGGCAGCGATGGCTGATGGTGAGGCGGACTTCACGCTGGTTTTTCGCCATCTTTCAGACGCACTGGAAAGCGGCAACGACGATACGGTCACGCGTCTCTTCAATTGCCCTGTCGAGATCACTGGATGGATCGACCGGTGGCGAGCTCGTCTGGTCGACGCCGATCGAGGCGAGGCTCTTGCCCTGATGCGCCGGTCGAATCCGGTCATCATTCCGCGAAACCATCGAATTGAGGAAGCGATCCAGGCAGCCTACGCGGGCGAGTTTGCTCCGTTTCACCGACTCAACGACGCATTGCAGCGCCCGTTCGACTCGCGTCCCGAGTTCGCCGAGTACGAAGCCGCGCCGGCGCCGGATGAAGTCGTGAAAGCGACGTTCTGCGGAACTTGAGGTTCGGCTGTTGCAAAGCCCTTTTGAAAGTACGCGCCCTGTTGAAAGTGCGCGACTGGCGTTGCCAGCACTTTCTTGAATTCAGTCTCGAATTTCTGCGATGCCGCGTCAGGCACGGTCGTGCAACTACCGGAAACGGAAAGTCTGGCGGAAAAATCGCAACAGTCTTTGGCCGGCGGATTGTGGCATGGAATGGATCTTCGCCATCCCGGTCGCTCGTACGATGAGTTGTGACTCGACCGGGTTCAGGCGGACTCGGGCCTGGTACGCCGTTGCCAGAGGTCTCGGGATGCCGTCGGCGTCGAGACGTGTTGGGAACTCGTCATGCTCGATCAGTTCTCGCGGTGCGATGTCGAGATCGATTTCGGCGACGTCGACAATCTGGCCGGTCAGAACTTCGTCGGGGACATGGTCAATCAGGAGTTCGACCTTCTGGCCAGTCACAACGAATTCAACGTCTCCCTGATCGATGGCGATGATCGCTTCGAACTGGTCCGGCGGGCCGATCATGCACAACTCGGTGCCGCTCGCGAGTGTTGTCCCAAGATTTGTTTTGTCGAGCGGTGAGCCGCTCCAACGCGGAAGTTCGGTCGATTCTGTCGTCTGCTCTTTCGCACGTGACACGGCGGGCGGCGGAATGACGATGCCGGCGATCGGAGCTCGAATCGTCAACCGCTCCCGATCAGCGATACGATGAGCGAGTTCATCCTTCTTTTCTTCGAGACGTTCCTGCGTGGCCGGGATCAAGGCGTCGATTGTGTCGCCGTCTCGAAGTCGCCTGTCGGCCAGGTTTCTCAGTCGTTGTTCGAGTACGGCGACTTCGCCTTCAAGTTTGACGATCAGTCTGTCGAGCGAGCGATTCTGGAAAGTTGCCAGCTTCTGGCCTGGCTCAACCGTCGTGCCAGGTGCAACAGTCCAAAGCAGCGTCCCTTCCTGGTGAACGAAGACGCTGCGAGCATTCTCAGGGCGGATGACGACCGGTGTTCGGACCGAAAACGGAAACGGGCTCATCAGGCCGCCAACGATCAGGCCGAGAATGCAAAGTGTCCGAATTCGGAATCGTGACCAGTTCACAGTTCGGCTCCAGAACGGGCTGGTCAGCAGATTGAAAAGGCTGACGACAGGTGAGAGGAACATTCCGGCGACGGTTAATACGGCCATCACGACGACGAGCGGCTCCAGACCATAAGGTTCAAGAATCCGGTGGACAAACCACATGATGCCCCAAACAACCATCAGACGATAAACCCAGGCAGCGACGTGCCAGGTCGTCAGAAACACTTTACGGCGTTGCGGAAGAAGTCGTCGATTGGCGAGTTCGGTATCGAGAAACCAGACGCTCATCCAGTTCCGGAAGAGTGCTCCTGCCTGCTGACGAAGATTGGGGATTTCGACAAGGTCCGAGAGGATGTAGTAGCCGTCGTAACGGAGCAGGGGGTTGCCATTAAACAGGAGCGTGCTGACCGAGCAAACGAAAACGACATTCAGGCACAGCGAGTTGAAGACGCCCGGTACGGTGAACCACCACAGAAAGAGGCAGACTGCTGACAGGAGCAGTTCAACATAAATTCCGGCAGCACTGATGGCGATGCGCTGCCAGCGGCTGGGCAGCATCCAGGCATCTGAAACGTTGCAGTAAAGGCACGGCGTGAACACCAGCAGCATGATGCCCATTTCGTGACATTCGCCGCCGAAGTGCCGGCAGGACACGGCGTGGCCGAGTTCGTGCAGCACTTTTGTCACGGCGAGTGTGGCTGCCAGCAGAATCAGATTCGTCGCGCCGAAGAATTCGTGGAAATGCGGAAGTCGCGCTTGAAGTGTGTCGATGCGGACTGCCGCCAGAATTCCAGCGGAAAGCATCAGGCCGATGCAGAGCGTCACGCACCACGGGGCAAACAGGAAACGGGTCTGCGGAACCAGCCAGTTGAGAAAGCGGTACGGATCGAATCCTCGAAACCGGATAGCCAGCACGTTTGAGAACTGAGTCAGCAGTCGCTGACGACGAGCGCCTCGTGTTCGCGAAACCAGAATCTCTGCCTGGCCGGGCGCGTCGGAGATCACCAGACCAGAGCTGTGCAGCATCGCCAGGAACGACTGCACCTGAGGAAGCGAAAGACGCTGAGGGGCGAATTCAATTTCGAATCGCCGCCGGATGTCCTGAAGCGAGACCGTCCCGTCGAGCATCATCAGCACGGAATGTTCTTCGGGGCTGAGCTGGTAGTACCTCAGTGAAACCGGGTCTTTGACGTGCCAGTAACGGCTGCCGCCAATGTGTTGCTCGTGGCACGCAAGGTCCGCTCGCCGCCGGATCGGCAGAATGCGAGTCTCCGCAGTTAGAGCGGGCGCGACGACGGACATGGGGACTCAATTCCCGAATTCAAAACGTCAACTGAACGAAGCAGTGGGTGCCTGCTGGTTAATCAGTATCCACAAAAATCATGCCCGCTTCCTCTCCTCGGAAGCTGAGGCGGTGGTTGTCCAAGGCGATGATGCACGGGCTGCCTGGCTGGACCATTTTGATTTCAACGTTCTCGTCAAGGCCCATTTCGTTCAAGCGGTTGACGAAGGCGCCGTCGCCATCGATTTCGACGATGCGGGCTCGTTCGCCAGCAGCAAGTAATTCAAGAGGGATGATCGGCACGTCGAAGGTGTCCGGAGCGGCGGAAAGTCAGTCTGGTGGGCGGTGCTTACCCTGTGGTTACGGTCGGTCTGGATTTGAGCTGTCGGGAGACGAAGGCTTTGACGCTTCCACGGGTTTCGACTTGTCACCAGTGTTGTTGCTTGATGTGTCCGGTGAGCTGTCCTGGTTCGGTTTTGACTTGCCGCCAGCGTTTGATCCACCCTTCTTCGAGCTGATTGTGGTCAGGATTTCGGAAAGGTCGACGATCATGCGGCGTCCGCCGTCGTAGGAAACGAGCACTTTTTTGGCGAGAATTTCCTGGGCGACGACTTTACCCTGTCCCTGTTTCGTGACGACGATCGTGCCGTTGGAAGGGAGTTCGCGACGGTACTCTTCGTAGGTGTCGAATTCGTAACGCAGGCAACATTTCAGACGTCCGCACCGACCGGAAATCTTGTTGGGGTCCAGCGTCGCCTTCTGCATTTTGGCCATCTTCATCGAGACCGGCGGCATTTCGGTCAGATGGCTGCCGCAGCAGACAGGGCGTCCGCAGTCTCCGAAGTCGGCAAGCAGTTTGGCTTCGTCGCGAACGCCGATCTGCCGCATTTCGATTCGCGACTGAAAGTTTTTCGCGAGTGTTTTGACGAGTTCGCGGAAGTCGATGCGTTGTTCTGACAGGTAGTAAAAGACGACTCGTTCGCCTCCGAAGATGCACTCGACGTCGACCAGGTTCATGTTCAGCTTGTGGTCACGAATGATCTGCCGACCCTCTTTGAAAATCTCCTGCTCGCGCGCCAGCATTTCGTCACGTTTGGACCAGGCGTCGTCATCGGCTCCTCGGAGAATCCGCCCGGCCTGCTCTTCGCTCTTGAGATATTTTCGAGTGGCGTCGGACGCGGGGCAGAGCACTTCTCCCCATTCCGTGCCTCGGCTGCTTCGAATCAGAACGGAGTCTGATCGATGAAACTGCTGAGGGCCTTTGAAACTGAATTCGGCGACGGTTCGAGTCGATCCGTATCGCACAATATATGAATCTGGCATGGTTGCCTTTTCTGTCGTCCTGCTTTAGTTGATCGCAGAGGTCACGCCGGATGAGGTTAAAGGATCGCAGGGCCGGTTCCTACCTGGCGACTTCTGGCGAAGCATTTCGCTGGCCGGTTGGAACCGACTCTTGCAGAAGCTCAATTCTCATTCAATTCTCATCTGAACTATTGGACGAGTCGGCTGCCTGGCGAACCAGTTCGAGGGCTGAATTGACGAGGGCTTCGGTCTTAGACTTCTGCGCGTTGCCAGCTTCGCCGGTTTCGTTTTCGGTCATTGACTGGAGGCAGCTCGACAGGAAGAACGCGGCCCCGGCCAGTAACTCAGGCGACGAGCAGTCAGAGACCAGTTCTTCCGAGAATAGACCTTCTTCGGTCAGCGATTCGGTGATGTTTTCTTCGGTTTCGAAACCTTTCTGGCGGGTTGTCCGGTCGATAGAACCTGCGTTGCCCGTCAGAACTGAAGTGTCAACCGGCGCGGATGATCGAGCTTTGCGGTGCTCGTTGATCGTGTCCATGTCGGTCTGCTCTTTCTCGGCGGCCTTCTCTTTCGCTTTGCGGGTTGAAGAGTTAACGGTGTTTTTCATCAGTTGAAAGATTTTTGAATCCCGCAGGCCGTTGAATTTCTTGTTGAGTTTTTTGAAGTCGGCGTTGAACAGCTTCGGCATCGCGATCGGCATGAACATGAATCGTCGCATCGTCTGATACGGCATTTCGGTTTGTTCTTCGATGATGTGTGCCAGCATCGCGGCTGATCGAGCGTGCAGAAAGAGGCCGGTTCCGTGTTCGACCTGAAAGCCCAAGTGCAACAGGATCGCTCCGGTCATGCCGTCGACATTCGGGACGACGCCCTTTTTGTCGAGCATTGCTCGGACGACACCGTCGTAAATGTCGACATAAATTCCCTCGACATTCATCTCGCACATCAGTCTCCGCATGTGAATCGGGCGGGGATCTTTGCGAAGCAGAGGGTGCCCGTATCCACCGAGAATCTCGCCGGATTCGATGCGTCGAGCTGTCGCGTCGAAGGCAAACTGCTCGACGTCGGCGGAAGTCGGATTGTCTTTATTCTGGGCGAGAAACTCTTCGGCGATCGCTTTGTAGAGTTTCATGCCGTGCTCGATCGCTCCGACATGGTACGGGCCGCTGGCGAGGAATCCGGCCGCCATCGCCTGAGCCGTGTTGACGCCGGTGCCGGCGACGATTCGCGGAACCAGCGTCGTCGGCGGGAGTACTCCCCAGCCAGCGTGGAACGCGACGAGCACGATATCGAACAGCCGCCGTTCGTCTGCGGAGGGAAGTCGATTCAGCAGAATGTTGAAAAGAGCCTCGGTATGACTGACAGAACCGATTAAATCGTTCAGGTCAGTTGACCTCACATTGAGTTGTTCCGCGTTCAGATGGACGCCGTCGATGCGAGTTCCGAGGTAATACTCGGGGATTTCCTGGGACATGAAGTGCGAGCCAGACTGGCCATACGTCCGTGGCGGAACGCATTGACCGAAACAGGTTTATGAGGGATGAGCAGCTCGGATGATTGTTCGGGCATACTTCAAAGGCTGGCGAGGGGACCACTTTATCACTGTCCCGCCGAGCCAAACGGAACGACTTTAGCAGTCTCACACAGAGTGTCAATTTGCCTGATTCCGCTCAGCCCGACTGGTCGATACCGAATTTGTGTGAAACAGCACTGTTGGGAACGGAATTTCTCTGCGTGGCTGCTTTAAGCTTTGTAACAGATCGAGAATCCGATGTCTGACTTTGCAACACCTGCGACCACAGCTCAGCCTCAGGCCAGCGCTGCGGAACTTCGGCGCGGATCGGTGGCACAAGCTGCGTCCACTGCCTCTCAAAACGACAGGCCACTGCGGCGTCCCGCAATGTTCGGTCGGATGTCGGCGATCGAGTGTAAACGACGGTTGCTACACATTGTGCCGGGGCTGCTGCCGACGATTCTGTGGTTTATCCCGCATAAAGACCCTCTGTCGTGGGACTGTCGGGCCTGGCTGGGACTGATTATTGGCGGCATCGGGGTTGCCACGGCTGTGAAGTATCGCCGCATCGCCCGTACCGGTGAGACCAGCAATCCAGCCTGCATCCTTGGCTATACCGTCCCCGTGTTTCTGTTGCTGATGTTGATACCCGCGCACGCTCAGCTTGGGTTG
>JADHNX010000313.1 GCA_016779365.1 Planctomycetaceae bacterium | reverse complement strand
CGTCGAACATGCCTCGCAGTTTCAGGTCGCGAATCAGACCGGCGATCGGATGGTCGATCGAGTCGCACTGCCCGCGGATCAGTTTCGGAAGACTGCCGTGCTGATCCCAGCCGCGATGAAAGAGCTGGATGAAGGGAACACCCTGCTCTGCCAGTTTGCGTGCGACGATGCAATTGCGAGCGAACGTGCCCGGCTTCTCGGCGTCGGGGCCGTAGAGCTCCAGTGTCTCTTTCGTCTCGCTACCGACGTCCATGATCTCGGGCACGGACATCTGCATACGGAACGCCATTTCGTATTGAGCAATGCGAGTCTGAGTTTCCGGATCGCCAAACTCGTCGTAATGCTCGCCGTTGATTTTCGCGATGCGGTCCAGCATGCGCCGCCGCATTTCTCGATCGACGCCTGCCGGATTTTCGAGATACAGCACAGGATCGTTGCCGGAACGCAGCTTGACACCCTGATGCCTCGACGGCAGAAAACCGCTGCCCCACAGTCGTGAATACAGTGCCTGCTTCTGACCGGGCCCGCGCGAAATCATCACGATGTACGCCGGCAGGTTCTTATTGAAACTGCCCAGGCCATAACTCACCCACGCACCCATGCTGGCCTTGCCCGGCTGCTGGACTCCCGTGTTGATAAAGGTGATGGCCGGGTCGTGGTTGATGGCTTCGGTGTGGACAGACTTGATGATCGAAATGTCGTCCACGATGCCGGCGGTCTTCGGCAGAATTTCGCTGACCCACGTTCCGTTCTGACCGTGCCGACTGAACTTGAACATCGGAGCAACCACCGGAAACGACTTCTGTCCGGACGTCATCCCGGTCAGCCGTTGGCCTTGCCGCACCGACTCTGGAAGTTCCTGACCGTGCAGCTCGCGGACTTCCGGGTGATAATCGAACGTGTCGATGTGCGACGGTCCTCCGGACATGAAGAGATAAATCACCCGCTTCGCTTTCGGAGCAAAGTGCGGCAACCCCGGCAGCCCGCCTCGACCATTATCCGTCGCAGCGACCGCAGACGTCGCCGACTCGTTGACAAGCGACGCCAGCGCGGCCGCACCGACCGCTCGCGACGAGTTATTGAGCAAGTCTCGGCGAGTAGTTCTCAGCTGGAAATCAGTAATTGGATTCATGATTGATACCTCAAACGATTTAAATTTTTGCGTTTAGGTTTTGAAGCTGAACTCAGCCGCGTGTCAGGATTTCGTCCAGATTCAGGATCATGCTCGTGACGATCGACATCGCCGCGTGGACGGCCGGGTCGAGTGTTTCATCGCGAGGAGATTCTCCCGTGGAGATCAACGTTGTCGCTCGCTCTTTGTCAGCTTGAAAAAGTTTCAGCTCGTCGTGGTAAGCCTGTTTGAGGATCTCGCGGACGAATGATTTCGGGCGAACCCCCGAAGCCAGCCGGTAGGCATAATCGATCTGGGCGTCGAGCGTCTCTCCGCCCTGCTTGAGCGCTCGTTCGGCGAGTGCTCGCGACGCTTCGACAAACTGCACGTCGTTCAGCGTGACCAGTGCCTGCAGCGGCGTGTTGGTACGGGATCGGGTAAGCGAACATTTCTCGCGAGTCGGAGCGTCGAAGATCGTCAGAGACGGCGCGGGCGACGATCGTTTCCAATAGGTATACATGCTGCGGCGGAATAGTTTCTCGCCGTTGTCGCGTGTGAACTTTTCGCCGCTGAGGCTGACTTCGTTCCACAGTCCGTCCGGCTGGTAAGGCTTCACGCCTGGCCCGCCGATCTTTGCAACGAGCAGACCCGAAGCAGCCAGCGCGTTGTCGCGGATGAACTCGCCCTGCAACCGAAACCGCGGACCGCGAGCGAGTAGCCGGTTCTCTGGATCCCGTTCGAGCAGCTCTTTTGTCACGCGGGACGACTGCCGGTAGGTCGACGACATAACCATCTGCTTAAGCATCCGCTTGATGTTCCAACCGCTTTCGACGAAGTCGACAGCCAGCCAGTCGAGCAAGGCCGGGTGACTTGGCCACTCGCCCTGCGAACCGAAATCCTCCAGCGTTTTGACCAGGCCCGTGCCGAACAGCATGTACCAGTACCGGTTGACGGTGACTCGGGCGGTCAACGGGTGATCTTTCTGCACGAGCCACTGAGCCAGACCCAGTCGATTAGTCGGTGCCTCGGGCGGCAACGGCGGCAAGACCGACAGCACTCCGGGATTAACCGGGCTGTCCTGCTTCGGCGACGTGTACTGGCCTCGGTCGAGGATAAACGTCTGCCGCATTTGCGGAACGTCCTGCATGACCATGACCGTGCTGACTGGCTTTTCTGACTCGGCGATCTTCGCCTTGAGATCTCGCAGTTCTTTGGCAGCTTCCTGCCACGGCTTGTCGTGGTTGGTCAGGTAGAAGTTTCGCAACACCGCGACCTGGTCGGGCGATCGTTCGTCAGCCTTCATGGCGAGCAGTGGAGCGATGGGGTCAGCACCGGCGAGAGCCAGAACTTCGCTTTCGGACAGCGTTCGATCGAAAACGTAAACGTCATCGATTAACCCCTTGAATCCGCTACCCGAACTTCGTCGGCCTAACTGAAACGGAGTTTTCGCTCGAATGGTCGCCGACAGTCGGTCCTGCTCGATCGTCCATTCCTGCGGCTTGCCGTCGAAGTAAATTTTCACACCAGCCGCTTTGCTGGAGCCGTCATATGTCACAAAAACATGCTGCCATTCGTCTTTCTTCAGCTTGCCTTTGGTGTTGACCTTGATCGCGTTCGTCGGCCAGCTATTGATAATGTGAACGGCGACTCCGCCATTCGTGCAGTAGATGTCGTAACCTCGGTAACCGTTGCCGTCGTTCATTCTGGCGATTGGAACACCAGTCGCGTTGCCTTTCGGTTTGATCCAGCAGCCGTACGAGAAGCCGTCTTTCGTGTCGAAATCGCCAAGCTGTCCGGCGTCGACCCAGTTGCTGGCGTCACAGTCGAACGCTTTCCCGAACTTGCCGTCGGCCCACTTCGTCGTTCCCTTGATGGTGACTTTGCGATTTGAGTCGGCCAGATCGTCCAGCGATTCGTCCAGCGGCAAATGAGCGACCGCTCCCGTTGGCAGGAACGATTTTCCTTCCGCATTCGCCGACTCTTTTTCCAGCCACGCCACGAAATCCGGCTCGACGGCTTTGCCTCGTTCGTCGCGTTTCGCTTCAAGCGTTGGCAGTTTCTGCTTGAGAATTGCCGCTTGCGAAACTCGGTCTGGATCGAAGACGTCCACGATCGGCGTCTGATTACCTCGTCGAGTCTGCATGCCGGGATCGGCCGCCTGATTGAAATACGCGAAAAAGCGATAGTAGTCTTCCATCGTGATGGGGTCGTACTTGTGATTGTGACACTGAGCACATTCCAGGCTCAGGCCCATCCACACCATGCTGGTTGTCTTGACCCGGTCGACGGCGTACTCGACACGAAACTCTTCAGCGATCGCGCCAC
Organism: Planctomycetaceae bacterium; assembly: GCA_016779365.1. Taxonomy (GTDB): domain Bacteria; phylum Planctomycetota; class Planctomycetia; order Planctomycetales; family Planctomycetaceae; genus JABMPE01. Next base: position 3,219 of record JADHNX010000313.1, on the reverse strand, counting down.
CCTCGTCGGTCGTTGCGTTGTTCCGGTTGAAGCCAGTCGCGATCTTCTGCTCGAGGGTTGAGTCAGGAATCAGGTCGCCAGCGATCTGCTCGACCGTGAACTCGTCGAACGGCTTGTTGGCGTTGTAAGCGTTGATCGTCCAGTCACGCCACGGCCACATGTCGCGCGGGCCGTCGGCGTGAAAGACGCTGGAGTCGCCATACCGGGCCGCGTCCATCCACATCAGAGCCATGCGTTCGCCGAAGTGCTTTGAAGCAAGCAGCCGATCGACGACTTTTTCGTACGCAACGTTCGGATCGACCTTGGCGTCGGCGAGAAACTGATCGATCTCGGAGATAGTCGGCGGCAGCCCGGTCAGGTCAAACGTCACTCGGCGAAGCACTCGTTCAAGCTGAGCGGGGTCGCTGGGCGAGAGCTCTTGTTCTTCGAGTCGCTTCAAAATGAAAGCGTCGATGGGATTCTTCACCCAGTCCGGTTTGGATGTCGCTGGAACGGGCGGCTTCTGCGGGGCAATGAACGACCAGTGGCCTTCCCATTTCGCGCCGGATTCAATCCACGCTTTCAGCATCGCGATCTGCTCGGGTTTCAGTTCGAGATGCGAATCGACCGGCGGCATCCGCGTGTCGGGATCGTTCGAGATGATCCGCTGCCAGGCTTCGCTCTTTGCAACGCTGCCGCTGAACGCCTTGACAACCCCCTCTTCATCGTCGAGCCGCAAATCAGCCTCGCGATGCTTGTCGTCCGGTCCGTGACACTGAAAACACGTCGAAGAAAGGATCGGTCGAATATCGCGGTTAAACAGCGGAACATCCGCAGCCAGAGTCGGCGACGATTGAAGTATTGTCAGCAGAACAAAGCCACAGGCGGCCAACGATCGATGCAGAACGGGCATAGCGATACCGGATCAACTTGAGGGAAGAAACATCGGCAGGTAACTCGAACCTGGCGATTCGAGCTGAGTGAGGACCAGCCAGTCTACGTTGATCCGCGGCGAATTTCAGCCTTTGTCACGTAGAGCCACGAAATGGCCACGTCCAAGCCGCTCGCGCAACAAGTCATCCCCGCGCCGGCGCGAAACCAGTTGGCCCGAAGATGCCTCTGCCTGGATCAAGCTGGGGATCCACCTGCGCGGGTATAACTGACAAGAGCTCTCCGACGTTTTGAAGTTGGCTCAGGCTGCGTCCATCGTGAAACGTTTTCGCAGTGGCACCTTGAGATATCGCACGCCGCTTGTGTCGTAAAAATAGAGCAAATTCCGGTCGGAAGCCCACACGGCGGAAAGTCGCACCTGCCGCGGCCCATGAATTGTGTACTGAAATCCGCAGGGCCGTCCGCCTTTAGTCAGTTCCCGCTCGATCATTCTGAACTGATCGGAAACCAGATTTTCCTTCGCACACAACGTCGCGTGAACAAACTCACGCAGGTCTTCGATGGTGGAGATATCGGACGGTGCAATTCCGGCGGCAGCATTACTCATGGACAACCTCGTTGTTCGGGGAAACGCACGCACCGACCGCCATTCAGACAAAGCGGTTCTCGTCCGCCGAGTCACTTTTGAGTCGGCCTTCAACAGGCAGTGCGCGATCTCTGTCGTCAATCTTTCGTGGAAATACTCAGTTCGCCCGACTGCTGTCGTCCTTGTCAATGGCTGGTCTTCCCGACTGGTGTGAACCAGGCATCCGCTGCGGTCGGCTCAGAAGGTATCGGCGGTACGAATCCAAAAGTGTTCCGCGACCGGAGACCGCTTTGCAACCTGCAGGACACGTCGACACGGACCAGTTCCACCATCTTCCGCAGGACGACTTGACGGTACGACTCGGCCTGGATTTCTGAAAGATCGTCGAGCAATCGCCAGTTCCGCTTAAGTGGTCTCTGAAAAAGCCCGCACAGCGACCTGACAGAAACTCGCCGTTCAGCCTGACGAAACCTGAAGCCACGGATGGGCACAGATTCACGCAGATGGACTGGATGCATCGTGGAGCCATCCGTGCTCATCTGCGTAATCCGTGGTTATTTTCCGAATGAAACATGGTCGACCCGCCCTGAGAAATTACTCGACATTCTGCGTTCTCTCTGCCGCAAATCTTCGCGTTCCTTTGCGTCTCCGCGACTTTGCGTCAGATTACGCGAAGTTCTCGCATTTCAAAGACAACACTTCCGAGGGAGATAAGCTGTGCCGATTTTGACGGAAACGCAATTGCAGGAGTTTGGGGTCGCTTTACTGGCCGCTGGTGGAGCCAACGATTCGGAAGCCTTGATCGTCGGACGCAGCCTGGTTCAGGCGAATCTGCGAGGACACGATTCTCACGGCGTGATGCGAATTCCGTTTTACGTCAAGCAGGTGCAGGACGGAAAACTCAACGCAGGCTCTGACCTGACCGTCGTCCAGGAATCTTCCGGAACAATCGTCGGCGACGGAAACTGGGGCTTCGGGCAGGTGCTGTCCAGGCAGCTCATGGAAAAGCTGATGGCCAAAGCCTCGACGGCCGGCATCGCTTCGGGCTCGCTCCGCCAGTCAGCTCACATCGGTCGACTGGGCGAGTACGCTGAAATGGCCGCCGCAAGAAACATGGCGGCGATCATCTGCGCGAACACTCACGGCGCGGCTCAGCGAGTCGCTCCTGTTGGCGGCAAGCGTCCGCGACTCGGCACCAACCCGCTGTGCATCGGCATGCCCGGCGGCAAGAACGGACCGTTCGTCCTGGACTTTGGAACCAGCGCGACCGCCGAAGGCAAAGTTCGAGTCAAAAAGATCGCCGGTGAGAAAGTCCCCGACGGCTGGGTGCTCGACCCGGAAGGCAAGCCGACCAACGATCCCAACCAGCTTTACGGCGACCCTCCAGGAACAATTCTGCCGATGGGCGGCGACCAGGCTTACAAAGGCTTCGGCCTGTCCTTCATGATCGAAATGCTCTGCGGAGCCTTGTCCGGTGGCCAGTGCGCCTATCCTGACCCGCCACCGCCGGTTGGCAACGCCGCCTTCTTCATCGTGATCGACCCGAGCCAGTACGCCGGTTTCGAGCACCTTCAGTCAGAAGTCTCGTCACTGGAAGAGTACGTCCGCTCGGTCCCGCGCATCGACGGCGTCAACGAGATCTTCCTCCCCGGCGACCCCGAACAAAGAACCCTCGCCAAACGCTCCGCCGAAGGAATCCCCCTCGACGAAGGCAACTGGAACGCCCTCCTGAAACTCGCCGAAGAGTTAGGGGTAACGCCGCC
>JADHNX010000312.1 GCA_016779365.1 Planctomycetaceae bacterium | reverse complement strand
CAGAGTTGGCACCGTGCACTTGATCGGTTTTGCGTCAGACCACACTTAGAATCCGGAATCTCGTTCTGCCTCGGAGTTAATGACGATGCGACGACTTCTGCCTGCCGCCCTTCTTCTCCATTTGCTTTTTTCGACGTGGAGCGGAAGTTCGCGCATCGATGCCGCCGAACTTCCGTTTGAGGCGGTCGAAGGGCAACCGCTGGCGGCGAACGTTGGACGACTGGTCGAAGCATTGGAATTTCTCGGGCAGCCGCTGCCGAAATCGCTTTCTGAGAAACTCGCAACAGCACAGAAACAGCGAGATGCGAAGGCCATTCAGAAACTGCTCGACCCGCTCGTCGTTGCAGCGGTGTCGTTGAATCCTGAAGTCCGAGTGAAAGTCGAACGCGGTCCCGGCAAGGCAACGATTCAGCAGAGCGGGTTCACTCCACTGCTGATCAAAGTGGTCAACCACAGCACGGTCGCCAGCCAGTTGCGGGTTCACAGTCCTCAGGCCGGGCCGGTTTACGCGGGGCCGGCGGAAGGAACTCTGCAAAGGCAGGCGCAGACGGAGCTCAACGATGGCGAGGATCCGAAAGACGGGACTGGTCGATTTCTGGCAGTCGAGATGTTTCAGCGTCCGCCGATGACGAGACAGCTCAGCGGACTGGAAGTCGAATATGCGATCGTGCTGGTTTACTCCAGCGAGTCCGGCAAGCGTGAAGCAACGCTGGAGTTCGACGTCGGAGCCGGCACGCAGGACATTGGTTTTCGCGGTGAAGTGCCGGTCCTGTTTGACGTCAAGCCGGCAGTGCCGGTCAAGCTGGCGATTTACGACGTCGACGGTCAGCCCACCGTCGGTCGGCTGATCATTCGTGACAAGTCCGGTCGGATCTACCCGTCACAGGCGAAGCGGCTGGCTCCCGACTTCTTCTTTCAGCCGCAGATCTACCGCCGCGATGGCGATATCGTCCTGTTGCCGCCCGGCGAGTTCGACGTTGAGTTCTCTCGCGGGCCGGAATACTACGTTCAACAGAAGAAGATCACGGTTATCGGTAAAGATGATCCGCCGGTCGCTCTTCGTCTGAATCGCTGGGTGAACCCGATGACGAGCGGATTCTACTGCGGCGACCATCACATTCACGGAGCGGGCTGTTCGCATTACGACTCGCCAACGAAGGGCGTCAGTCCGCAGGACATGTTCCTTCAGGTGAAGGGCGAAGGTTTGAACGTTGGGTGCGTCCTGACGTGGGGACCGTGTTTCGACTTTCAACGAAACTACTTCAGCCCGGATGCCGATGCCGTCAGCGAAGCATCGACGCTGCTGAAGTACGACCTCGAAATCAGCGGGTTCGGGTCAGCGGCGCTCGGACACGTCTGCCTGCTTAACCTGAAGGATCAGACCTACCCCGGCTCGGAAGGAACCAGCGATCGTGGCTGGCCGACGTGGACGGTGCCCGTTTTGAAATGGTGCAAAGAGCAGGGCGGCGTCACCGGTTACCCTCACTCGGCGTTGCAGGTGAACCCCGGCTACGAAGGGAAACGGCTGTTGGAAGTTTACGATGCCGACTCGAACGAAGGGCTCAGCGAAGACGAATTGAAAACGGCGCTGATGCCCGAGCCATTCGCAAAAATCGACACCGACGGTAACAGGCAACTGTCTTTCGGCGAGCTTTCGCGCAGCGTTGAACGAGCAGCGAACGAACTGCCCAACACGGCGATCCCGTTCATGAACGGCGGTGGAGCCCTCGAAATCTGTGTCAGCACAGCCGAAGGCGTTTGCGACTTCATCAGCGCGATGGACACCGCTCGAATTCCGGAATGGAATACCTGGTACCACCTGATGAATTGCGGCTTCCCATTGAAGCTGAGTGGCGAAACCGACTTTCCCTGCATGAGCAGTCGCCGCGTCGGACAGGGCCGAGTTTACGTTCAACTTGGCAAGGTTTATCAACTCGACTTTGGTGACTGGTGCCGAGGTATCGCCGCCGGGAAGTCTTACGTTTCTGACGGGTTTGCTCACGCCCTGGATTTCTCGGTTGATGGCGAACGGCCCGGCTTCGGTGAAGTCAGGCTCGCGAACGCTGGCAAGGTCACCGTTAAAGCAACGGTCGCCTTCGCCCCGGCAACGCCGATCGGAGTTGCCTACGGAAATGTCACTCCGTCAGCCGGGCGGAGGATTGTTGGGGACACCGTCAACCTGCACGCGCCTCGGTCGATGGATTATGTCAGTGGCGGAAAACGAAAGGTCGAAATCATCGTCAATGGCGAAGCAGTCGCGACCGTCGACGTCCCGGCGGATGGACAATCGCACGACATCGAGTTTCCGGTGAACATCCTGCAAAGCAGTTGGGTCGCGCTCCGACACTTCCCTCAGCTTCATACAAACCCGGTGAACGTCATCGTCAACGAGCAGCCGATACGAGCCTCCTCCGACAGCGCGCGGTGGTGCCGGGAAGTCATCAAAGAGCTGTGGAAGTTCCGCAGCAGATACATCTCTGAATCTGAACGCCCCGCCGCACGCGACGCTTACGATCGAGCCGAAGCGAAGTTTCAGCAGATCGCCAACGAAGCCTTGAAACAGCAGACAGCTGGCTCGACAGCCGGCACGCACGATCCCATCGGCGATCATTGATGACAAATCGGTTCCGGGGGCGTATTCTGACTCCAGAAGTATTCCTCACCCCAGCATCCCACCCGGTCCGAGAACCCCCATGACTCGATCTGCACTTCTGACGTGCGCTGTCATGGTCCTGAGCAGTCTCGACTGCTCAGCCACTGAGCCGCTTCATCAGCGTATTGATGAACTCGTCGCTGCTGGCTTCAACGGTAAGCCTGCGTCTCTTTCGAGCGACGCGGAGTTCTTTCGTCGCGTGAATCTCGATCTGGCAGGACGAATCCCGACGGCGGCAGACTCGCGGGCTTTTCTGGAAGACTCGTCGTCAGACAAGCGGGTGGCAGTGATCGATCTCCTGCTTGCAGCGCCGGAGTTCGCGGGCCGCATGGCCAACCTGTTTCACGTCATGCTGATGGAACGCCGCGGCGATAACGAAGACTGGATGAAGTTTCTCAAGGCAAGCTTTGCTCAGAATAAATCCTGGGACCAGATAGTCCGAGAGATTCTGAAGCCGGATCGTGACGACGAGTCCCTGCGCGGAGCCGCCTACTTCTACACGCGACGGCTTGAGAAATCAGGCCAGCAGCCGACGGACTTTCCCGGACTGACACGAGATGTCGGACGGCTGTTTCTGGGCGTCGATCTGCAGTGTGCCGAGTGCCACGATCACCTTTTTATCGACGATTACAAACAGCGTGATTTCCAGGGGCTGTTCGCGGTTTATCAGAACGTCTCGATCCGCAACGAAAAGTTTCCGGCCATTAACGAGAAGACGATGACGGCGAAGCTGGAGTTCGTTTCCGTGTTCGACGCCAGCGCGAAAGGCAACACCGGGCCACGAATTCCGTTCGGCAAAGAGTTTGAAATTCCCGAGCCACCTCCCGTCGATCCAGCGACAAAAAAGAAACGCCCCGACCCCAACGACCCGCCGACCTTCAGCGCGCTGAGTGTCATCGCCGATTCGCTGCCGTCGTCTGACAACCGATTGTTCCGTCGAAACATCGCCAACCGGTTGTGGTTCTGCATGATGGGTCGAGGACTGGTGGAACCGCTCGATCAGTTTCATTCAGCGAATCAGGCCACTCATCCACAACTGCTCGACCTGCTCGCTGACGAGTTCGCGGCGCACGATTTCGACATGAAGTGGATGATTCGAGAAATCACTCTGAGCGAAACCTGGCAACGCAGCAGTCGATTGGGCGATCGGACCGAGCAGCCGCCGCGCGAAACTTACCAGGTGGGTAACCAGCGACGCCTGACCGCCGAACAACTTTTCTGGAGCACTCTTCAGGCCACCGGAAACCTCGACCGCCTTGCTCCGAAAGACGGTGAGCAACCGAGCGACGAATTCAAAGCGCTTCAGTCCGGCTTCGTCACGTCCTTCGCGAGCGAACCGAAGGAACCAACTACCGACTACACGCCGGCGGTCAAGCAGGCGTTGTTCCTGCTGAACGATTCCAAAGTGCTGAGTCTGCTGAAACCGCAGCCCGGAAACCTGATCGAAAAACTGCTGAACCTGCCGGATGAACAGATCGCCGACGAACTTTTTCTCAGCACCTTCTGCCGACTGCCCGACAACACCGAGCGAACAACGATCAACGACTACCTGAAGAACAATGCCGACCGCAGAGCCGAAGCGATGTCTCAACTTGCCTGGGCAATGCTGACCTCGATCGAGTTCGCCGTGAATCATTGAGAGCTGGCGACTGGTTGTCGGTCACTGGTGGCTGACAATTGGTCTTCGGTCACCAACCACTAACCACCATTCACCAACCGCCCGTCCTATGAACGAATCGCCATTCTGCTCCGCAACCGACCATGCCATTTCACGTCGCCAGCTTCTCGGTGCTGCGGCTACGGCGACCGGCGTTGGCGGACTCGGCGGCCTGCTCGAACCGGTCGTCGCTGAAGAACTCAGGAAGAACGACAAGCAGGTTCTGTTCGTCTGGCTGGACGGAGGAATGAGTCAGCTCGAAAGCTGGGATCCAAAACCGAACACTCAGTTCGGAGGACCGTATCGAGCCATTCCGACGTCCGTGCCCGGAATTCATATCGGCGAACTGCTGCCTCACACCGCAAAGCAGATGCACCACCTGTCGATCGTCCGAAGCGTCCACACTCAGGACAACAGCCATTCGGCCGGAGTCGGTCGCATCAACCGAGGAGACCCGAAGAATCGAGGAGTCGTTTATCCCTACTTTGGATCCGCCGTCGCGAAGCTTCTGGGGCCCACCTCAACGGGCCTGCCTCCGTACTGCTGGGTGAAGCCGTACAGCGGAGGCTTCAAGACAGAACACTCGGGTTTCCTTCCGGCAAAGTACGGAGCACTGGCTTTCGGCGATGCAAAACCGCCCGAAAATCTGCTATTGAACGAAGCCGTCAGTCTCGAACAAAACCAGGCTCGCAACGACCTGAGAAGAATGTTCAACGAACGTTTCACTCAGAATCGCCGCCGGGACTGGGCTGACGCGAACAGTTACGTCTTCGACGTCGCCGACACGCTGATGAAACGAATGGACCTGTTCGACGAGTCCACGATTTCTGAACGCGACAAAGACCGCTACGGCAGACACGCTCTGGGGCGGCACATGCTGATGGGGCGGCGGTTGTTAGAAGCGGGCGTTCGGTTTGTGAAAGTCAACTCGTACCACTGGGACAGCCACGGCGACAACTTCAACGCTTGCGAGAGCCTTATTCCGCAGTTCGATCAGCCGTTCGCGGCGTTGCTCGAAGATCTTGCCGAACGCGAAATGCTCGACAACGTCCTGGTTATCGCCATCAGCGAATTCGGTCGTACGCCAAAGATCAACTCTCACGTCGGACGTGACCACTGGCCGGAAGCCTGGTCCGTCGCTATGGGCGGCGGCGGAATCAAACGAGGGCACGTGGTCGGCAGGACCAACAAACTCGGCACGTTCGTCGAGACCGAAGAACACGACATCGGACACCTCTTCCACACCTGGTTCCGAGCGCTGGACGTTCCCGAAGAAAAGATGGAGTACATCAACGAAGGCCAGCCGCTACCCGTCGCCCACGAAGAATGCCACGCCATCGAAGAGCTGCTTGGATAGCCAATGACTCCTGAAGAACTCCTCAAGCGTTATGAACTGAACCCCGGCAAGGCGGACGTCGTCATCACGCACGAACGCCAGCTCTGGCAGGCTCGGTTTACGCCGTGTGGTAAATACCTCGTCGCCTGCGGCTACGACGCAACGATTCAACGCTGGGATCTCTCCGGCGAAGAGCCACAGCTCTTGAAGCCATTGACTGGTCACAATGGCTGGGTCCAGGACATGGGTTTTCAGACAGACAGCGAACGATTGCTGACGGCTGACTCATGGGGGCAGCTTGCCTGCTGGTCTTATGCGGAGTCTGAACCGGCGCGGGTCTGGTCTCTGCCGAACGCTCACGATGGGTGGATCCGAGCACTCGCGGTCAGTCCAGATGGCAAGCTCGTCGCGACAGGCGGCAACGGCTCCGTCGTTCGATTCTGGTCGACAGTAGATGGCAGTTTGCAGAAGGAGCTTCCACATCCGCATCGAGTCTTCAGCCTGCGATTTCATCCAAATGGCAAATCGCTGGCTTCGGGCGACCTTCCAGGAGTGATCCGCGAATGGGATGTTGTCAGCGGTCAGGAAATCCGACAGCTCAGCGCGTCCACTTTGTACGCGGACGAGGCCGAAACCAAAGGCCGCATTCAGCAGTGTGGAGGGGTCCGAAATCTTGAGTTCGATGCGACCGGCAGCAGACTCGTTTGCGGCGGTCAGAAAGAACCGGGTGGCGGATTTGCAACCGGCACTCCCTGCGTGGTGGTCTTCGACTGGGAAAGCGGCGAGCCGATTCGCGAAATGCCGATGGGCGGCACGCAGGACGGGTTTGCCTACGACGCACGATTTCACCCGGATGGTTTCATCATGGCTACGTCATCCGCCTTTCCCGGAAAAGGGCATGTCTGGTTCTGGCGTCCGGAAGACGAAAAGGAATTCTTCTCAAGTAAGAAACTTCCCAATGGTCGCAGCCTGAGCCTGCATCCCGACGGACTGCGAATCGCCCACCTGACGTC
>JADHNX010000311.1 GCA_016779365.1 Planctomycetaceae bacterium | reverse complement strand
GTCTCGATCGAGCTTGTCAAATCAAGCGTCGGCACGCTCACGATCAACCCTGACGATCGGGCATTCATCCGCGTCGTCGACGTCGAACTTGACTTTCTCGGCAAAGAAGTCAACGACAACGTCAAGGTTTAATGACGAAATCGTCAGGCACTCCGTCGCAGTTTTGAGCAGCGATGTCGTGATGAAGAGCGGGGATTCTTGTCAGGCCAGAATTTCAGGCAGGGTTCCTGTGCTGTCAGCGTAGGACTCGCGTTCGATGCCCAGTGTCTGCAACTGAGTTAGCCAGAGATTGGCCAGCGGTGTACCAGGTTGGCAATGAATGTGATTGCCGAGTTTCAACTTTCCTCCTCCACCACCAGCGACGACCAAAGGCAGATCGTTGTACTGGTGAGTCGTGCCGTCGCCCATTCCGGCGCCGAGTGTGAAGATCGTGTTGTCGAGCAGCGTCGTGCCGTTGGCTTCTTCGATTCCGTCCATTCGTTCGAGAAGTCTTGCGAATGCTGAAACGTGGAAGTTGTCGAGCTTGAGCAAGTCTTCCAGATGCTGTTGCGGGTTGTGTGTCATCGCGTGATGGCTGTGTGGTTTATCGAGAATGCCCTCCCAGTTGGTAGGCGTTGTCCAGCGTTCGGGACCAACCATGAGCGTGCCGACGTTGGTCAAACCGCTCTGCAGAGCAGTCACCAGCAGATCACCCATCAGATGGATGTATTCGTTGCGGGGCATTATTTCGGCAGGCCGTTCGATCTTTGCGGCGGCCAGTTCAGCCTTCATCGAATCGATGCGGTCCATTCGAGTTTCGATTGTCCTGATCGACTCGAAGTATTCGTCAAATTTTCGCTGGTCGGAAGTGCTCAATCGCTTCTGCAACTGCCGAGCGTTTCCAAGTGCCAGATCGGTGATGTTGCGGAATCTTGTGTTGGCCCTGGTTCCAAACAGGCGGTCGTAGACCTGTCGTGGATGTCTCATTGAGGGAGCGACATGTCCGGTGCCGTACCATGACATATTGTCGAAGTAGATCGATTCGATGTTGTTCTTGTGGTCGTTGCAGCTCAGCTCAAGAGTTGAATACGGCGTTGTCTGGCCGATGCTTTCCGCAGCGATGTGGTCCAGAGTTCGAGCAAGCGGATAGGCAGAATTCTTTACCTCAAACGGCGCGACGCTGGTCAGGAAGCAGGACGCGGCCTGGGCATGCGAGTCCGTCCCGTGCTGAAATGTGCGGTCCATGCCTGTGATCAGCGAAATCCGATTCCGCATCCGGTGAAGCGGAGCCAGCGTCGGCGTAAACGTCAACGGGTGAGTGCCTACGGGAGTTGGCTTGCCCTCGAACCGCCAGACGTTGTTCTGGTTGGCGAAGCTCGGCAGAGGCCGGTCACCCTCGCCAGGGAAGAAGCCTCGTCGCACAATTCCGTTTGGCAGGTAGAAAAATGCCAGACGCTGCGCCGGCGACGCGGGCTGTTTACGACCGTCCTTCGCTGTGGCACGGCTGACGAAGCTTTCAAGCCACGGCAGACTTAACGCGGCTCCACCGGCAGTTGCGAGAAAGCTTCGTCGTGGTTCAGGTCGGGAGTTTTCGATCTTTGTCATGGGGCACCTTTCAGCGACGGGCCAGTTGAGTTGCCATCGTTCTCGCCGTTTCAGATTCCACGGGGCATCGTGTTTCTGTTTTCGTGTTTTATCTGGCCGGTGAGAAGCGGCCCTACTTTTCTTTTGAAGACGTTCGCGTGTTCTTGTGCAGAAACGGCTCGCTCATCGCAACACTTTTCAGCACGGCACGCATCTGATCTTTGCCGGCCAACGCCTTTTCCGTGATTTCGTCCAAAGCTGGTGAATCTGCGGGACCAGGCTGGCGACCGAGCGCGTAAGAAAGTAGATGCGAGACGAAGCCTCGGATAAACCGGTGTTTCTCCAGGATGATCAGCCGCTTGAACTCGGCCACGGTTTTGAATTCGTGCTGATTGAAAAGGACGCCGCTGGAGTCCACATCACGGCCGTTTTCATACTTGTCACGCCAGACTCCTGTCGGCCCGTAGTTCTCCAGGGCGAATCCAAGCGGGTCAATCTTATCGTGGCAGCCGGCACAGTCGGCGCGTTCCCGGTGGATGGCCAGCCGTTCGCGAATAGTCAGTTTCTCCAGTGCTTCCTGATCGACTTCGGGAAGAGGCGGGACGTCTGCCGGCGGTGGTTCTGGCGGATCGTTGAAGATCACTTCGTTGATCCAGGCACCGCGAGTGATCGGTTGAGTTCGAGTTGGAGTCGACGTCATTGTCATGACTGCCGCGTTGGTAATCACGCCACCTCGACGCGGGTCGTCCAGCGGAACACGCTTGAAAAGCTGTACCTGGACGTCGCGGCCGCCGTTCGACTGCCCTTCGTAATTGTGACGGAGCATGTCGCTTTGCCAGGTAAATCCGGGATCGATCAGGTCGAGAATTGATCGATCCTCGACGAACACCGTGTCGAACAGCAGCAGCGGTTCAGACATCATGTGAAGACTGGTGCGATACCCGAGGTAATAGAAGTACGGAAATTTCTTTGGATCCGGGATCGACGTAATGAGTCGATCCAGCTGCAGCCATTGACCGGCGAAGTTGTCGCAGAATCTGCTCGATCGTTTGTCGTTCAGCATGCGATCAATCTGGTCGCTGAGCGTTTTGGGATTGCTCAACGAAGCCGCTTCGGCAAGGTCCAGCAGCGTGTCGTCGGGGATGCTGCTCCAGAATAATTGAGCGAGTCGCGAAGCCAGCTCGAAGTCGTTTACTCGCTGACGCGGCTGGACATCGGTCCCGGCGACCTCTTCATCAACTGTCTCGTAGAAGTAGAGAAAGTCGGGCATGCCGAGTACGGCTCCGACGATGGTACGCATCGTGTTTTCGAACGAAGCTCCCGCAGCTAGTTGCTGTTCTGCAAAACTCGTAAAACGATCGATGGTCTCAGAGTTGGCGGGGCGTCGAAACGCTCGTCGCAACAGGAATTCAATCCGTGATCGAACAACGTCGATGGAATTCCGGCTGACCGTTGCCTGCTTCTTCGTTGGTTCCCACCCGGTTACTTCCAGGTAGTCCATGCCGAACAGGAAACTTTTCGATTGTTCCCGTTTCCCGACACACCGGATTTTCAGTGAATGGTGGCCGGGTGCGATCTTCACATCTCGAAATTCGATGTCGGGCGCCCGAACAACTTTGGGATCGTAAAGGTCGACTGCTTTTCCGAGTGTCACACCGTCGAGATATAACTCGAACGAGCCATAGTCGGGGGCTTTCGTGAATCCAATCTGTAGTCCGGTGCCAGCCTGTGACGCGTCAAACGCGAGCGTCAATTCACGGCCATTCTCGCGACACATCCACATGAGTTGTGTGTTGCCGCTCCAGTAGGGGCCCCAACCGCTCATACCCTGAGACCAGACTTTTTCCTTCGGAGTGCCGACAATTTTGATCGGGCCTCCCTCTTCGGCTTCGTAACGTCCCTCGACTGGTTCGCGAGCCGGCTGTCCAGGCGGTGCGAACAACCGGTCCCAGGCACGGCATTCTCGAGGGTTGAGGTCAGGGCTTTCGACGATCGTCTGGCTTAATGTCAGAAAGGATTCCATCAGTAACGGCGAAAGAGTGAGATGATCTGCGCGATTGTCGAACCCGTGCTCGGCGCGTTTGTCCTGAGGAAAGGCGGCCACCCCGTTGAATCCTTCAGGACGCTGATTGTCGATGTCTTTGGCGAGTGGACGGCTTGAAACACGAACCTGCTCCGGCATCTTTCGGGTTTCCGGGTGAAAGTAGTCGTCACGCCGTCGGAGCAACCGTTCGTTAAGCTGAAAAATGTCGCGGTCCAGTTCGAGCAGGTCGACCACTGCGTTGTTGTACTGAAACCGGTTCATCCGTCGAATGGGCGTCGGGGCAAAAGGCTGCGTTTTCAATGCCTGAGCAAGCAGAGCCTGAAGTTGCTCGATCATTCGCTGGCGTGTCTCGACTGGAAGATCTGGTTCATCTTCCGGCGGCATCTCGCGATTTTTCAGAACCGAGATCAGTCCTTCCAGCAGTTCCGGGTGAGCACGCAGGTCATCGTCAGAATTGATCAACAGCAGATTGACCGTGCCCTCAGGCTTGTCGTCCTTGCCGTGGCACTTGATGCAGTGTGTCTGGAATGCTGACTTCCACAATGTAGGCGAGTCATCGGACAGCGTCGAAGTCGACAAACCAAGCGACATGGCAAACGCAACGACAGTCGTGACGGTATTTCTCATGATCATCACTTCGCGTTCGGTACAGGAATTAGAAGACCATCGTTTTTCCGCCGAAAGAGCAGGGGAGTTTGACCGCAGGCTTCCAGGCGTCACCGTCCTGATCGACAAGCCGACGCCTGCGGTCTGTTGTTAAACAAGTTGCCGCAGGTCCGGTCGTTAATCAATCGTCATCGAGTTGCGCTGCTCAACTTAATGGTTGATCACAAACTCGTTGGAGTTGAGCAGCGACCAGAAGACGTCCTGCAGGCCGACGACGGGATCGCTGTAGTTGCCCTTGGCGTAGACGTCGTTGAAGGCGTCAAGTTCCGTTGGAGTGGGTTTTCGCGACAGTGCGACCAGGAACAACGTTTCAATTTTTGCCGGCGTGTTTTTGTTTCTGGAGCGTGCCGCACGTGTCGCTGCCAGTCGGGCCTGAGCCACCGTCTTCGGCGCGGACGTTGCGTCGTCATCTGGTCGCCCGGTGGCCGATAAGACGACGCTGCGCAGAAAGCTGCCGTTGCCCCCGCCCAGAGCGTTGTTCATCAACTGGCCGTTCATCAACAGCAAAGCCTGCGGGATTGTTCCGTTGAACGAAGTGCTCTCGTCGTTTTCGTCGGTTCCGAAGGTTTGAACAAACTGGCGCAACCAGGTGGCTCGTTGAGCTTCCGCCTGGTCCGATGTTCGATTGGCCTGATCAGCAGCCGTTGCGATCAGCAGTGAATCGTAAAGCTGTTCGGCGCGGAACTGCTTGAGATACATGTGGCTGAAAATCGGCATCTCGCCAGCGGCCGGATTGTCATCGAGATTTGCATCGTTAAATCTGCTGGTGAGGTTGTAAGCCTCGCTGGCGGCGATCCATCGAATCAGCCGTTTGTTGTCGTAACCGGCTTCGCGAAACTGGCCAGCGAGATACTCCAGCAACTCCGGATGTGATGCCTGATTGTGCGGGCCCATGTCGTCGACCGGTTTTGTGAATCCGTAACCAAACAGTTGTCCCCAGACACGATTCACCTGCGTCTCTGCGAGGAAGGGCTTGCTCGGGTCAGTAATGTAATCTGCAAGCTCGGTTCGAGGCTTTGCCAGTGCTCGCTGCTGGCCTCGATTGCGAAGCTCCAGAATGTCAACGGTCACATCCAGTTCGGCGACTTTCGCGCCGTCGCCGTCGAAAAACTGCCGCCGAGCTGACTGCATTGTGCCGTTGCGTTTTTCGAAGTCGACCATCGTTGCCGCAGGGCTGTCGGTCAGCGTCACCGCGCCACGATTCGGATTACCCTGCCGCTGAGTTCCTCGGAAGAAGGCATTCATTCCCCAGAATTGAGCCTGCTGCCAGTCGTTGAACGGATGATTGTGACACTGCGTGCATTGCAGTTGTCGGCCCAGAAACAGTCTCGCCGTAATTGACGTTGCGGGGACGGCCATCTCGTTCAAGTGGCTGGACAGAAACACGACGGCGCCGTTTTCGTCGCTGCTTCCTTCAGCGGTGAGCAGCTCTTTTACAAACTGGTCGTACGGGATGTTTGTGTAAATTGCATTTCGTAACCAACGATCGAGCGCCGCTCTTCCACCGCCTCGATTGTTCGACCGACCGACGAGCAGGTTCCCCCAGATGCTCGCGGAGTTGCGGATGTAATCTTCGTGGTCGAGCAACTGATCGACGAATCGTTCCCGCTTATCGCCCGCTTCCGAATCAAGAAACGTCGTCAGTTCTGAGTAAGTGGGAATTCGACCGACAATGTCCAGCGCCGCTCGCCGAGCAAACTCGGCATCATCGGCTTTGTCAGACGGAGTGACTTCGTTGTCTTCCCATCCTTGCCGGATGTGTTCGTTAATTTTTGCCACGATGTCGGAGTCAGAATCCGCACGAAGATTCGAAGTTTGCAGGCTGACTGCAAACGTGGCGAGTAAGCAAAGTGCGATGGACGGTCTTATTGATAAGTTCTTCATTTCTCGCTCTACCTTGAATGGCCAACCGGGCGATCGCTCTATTGTTACGTTAGTTTTGACGCAATTTCGCGACGACGCAAAGGAATGCTCAAAACTCTATTCAAATTTCAGTTTCATCGTCACTGGGTGTTAGCGACTTCGTCAGGCGGAGTCTGCCCTACGATGAGGATTCCAGACTTAGCAGGTGGTGTCTCAACAGGTTGAGGGCTCCTTTGGCGGCGCGAGGTCGAGCGATGGCCGGATCAACCAGAATTTTATGTTCGTGTACCTCGTTCACGTTTTCGCCTGCGAGGGCGATGAATGATGTGGCCGGCTCACCGGGGGCGGATGGTTCCGTGAAAGGGGAAATCGATAACGCAAAGTCACTTTCGAATCGTCGTCGAGCGTTCTGAGCCATCTCCAGAGTTTCTTCGGCGGAGACAAGACTCATCGATCCTCCCTCGTCGTGGCTGCCTGTTGAGCCGGCTTCCTCGCCGAGCGAAATCACAACGCTGGGCGAAGCGTTCAGGA
>JADHNX010000310.1 GCA_016779365.1 Planctomycetaceae bacterium | reverse complement strand
CCAGCTTCGACAAGTTCGGCATCGGTCTGGCTGGCGTTCCAACGGTAGCTGTAGCCTCGCCAGTCGTACCCGTTGAAGTGAAGGATTTGCGTTTCAATCTTTCGTTGCGTCTCGGGTTCGCCGTGCACCATTTCAAGCGACAGAGTTTTCATCAGCACTGCGTCGCCGGGGAAATCCATCGTTCGCTTGAACATGGATCCGTCGACGCTGGTCGGGCGATTCTGCAAACCGATTGAGCTGTTGCCGGGCAGCCCGAGCCATCGTTCGGCGGTTGCGTAGTCTGACCATTGAGCCGCCTGAATTGAAAACGGAACAACGCCTTCGGCGGGTTCGTGGCTGCTGACCGATCGAAACAGGCCGGTCTCACTCAATCGTCGTGGAAAGGCTGCCTGAGTGTTGGCGACTTCGTTTCGAACCAGCTCGTGAATCGTGCCGCTGTCGTGATCGAGCAGCAGCAATTCTGCGTCGTTGCGTTCCGCAAAGCCGACAATTCGCACCGAGGGTTCCACCAGTTCTCGACGCTGGCCGAATTGCTCACCGTCGACAGGGATGCCCCAGAAGCGTCGCGTTTCCCAGTCGCCAAAGATGTAGTGCCCTTTGAGTTCCGGCAGACGGTTGCCTCGGTACACGAATCCGCCGGTGATCGAGGCTCCTTCGGTATGAGGGATCTCGGCGACTGCGGGGACAATGGGCGTGGGGCCGGGCCGCCGTTCTGTGTGAACCGGCTGAGGGCCTTCGAACAGGCTCCATCCGAAGTTGTCGCCCGCGTTGACCTGGTAAACCAGTTCCCACAGTTCCCAGCCAACATCGCCGACCCACAGCTTTCCTGTCTGGCGGTCGAAGCTCATCTTCCACGGGTTGCGCATGCCGTAGGCCCAGACTTCGCCGCGAGCCCCGTCAAGTTTGACGAAAGGATTGTCGGCGGGGACTGAGTAGGCCCGGTCGGTTTGCGGTCGATCGACGTCGATTCTCAACACCGAGGCCAGCAGATCGCTCACGTCCTGCCCCGTGTTGAGGCCATCGGGAGGAAAAGCGGCGCCGGCGTCACCGGTCGAGACATACAGCATTCCGTCAGGGCCGAACTTCAGGCAGCCCCCGTTATGCCCGCCCGCCTTCCAGGTGATGATCAACGTTTCTGAATCGACGATCGCCTGCGGCGGATCGTTGCCGTCGACTTTGACTTCGACCACTCGCGTTCCGTCGGGAGTCTCAGCGTTTTTGGACTTTCGGTAGTTGACCGTGTAGCAAACGTAGCACTTGCGATTGCTCGCGAAGTTCGGATGAAACGTCAGCCCATAAACCGATCCGAATGTGGCCTGAGGTCCTTCCGTGCCCATCGTGTTGAGCCGCTCGACCAGTTTGTTGACATCCAGAAAAAGGTCCGCCTGTTTGCAGTTCGGATCGTTGGGGATCGAAAAAATCTTCCCTTTCTGCTCAGCGACAAACAGCCGGTCCGTCGCAGGAGCGTTTGTCAAAACCGTCGGCTTCTCGAAGCTGAGTCCCGTGAAGACTCGCTGTGCCCGATACGGCAGCGGCGGCTCCGGGCTGCCCTTTACTCGCGACGTCGTCCACGGCTTGCGGGCTTCGACGTTCGGTCGGGCGGGCTTTACGTCGTCGGCTGCGAGCGAGCCGCCGCAAAATGCGAAGAACATGACTGCCAGCGTGGCACGTGACAGAAGCATGACGGGGAGTTGGTTTGTGATTTTCATAGCCGAGGATTTTACTGCCGATCTCAGCCAGAAATCATTCGACAAGGCAGATGTTTCTCGCCCGTTGCAGCAACCTGCGAGATTGTTATCGCAGGACCGATGAGAAAGTGAGCCCGAAGAAGCTGCGGGGGAGAGGGACTTTTTTATCGCGAAGCAATTTGAGTCTCGACTGCCGGAACGGCGAGGAGTTTGTTGCACGTTCTGAGCTGGTCAGCCTGAAGAGATCGCCGTTGCTGTCGATAAGTCGTCGCCTCTAGAATTCTCCGCCATTGGACGGCGGTTGATGGACGGAGTTCGTTCGTTGGTCGGTCCGCGACGCGTATCGCCCGGACGAGATTCTTTAAGGCTTCACTGGATGAACTTCGAATTGCCAGCGGTGCGTGATTCGGCTGGGGGCACGACCGATGGGATGCTGCCGGGCAAGTGGTGGCACAAGGACGGCGAAACGGATCGAGTCATTTGCGATCTGTGCCCTCGCGAATGTGCGATGAAAGAGGGCGACCGAGGGTTCTGCTTTGTCCGGCAGAACGTCGGCGGCGAGATGATGCTGACGACGTACGGTCGCAGCACCGGGTTCTGCATTGACCCGATTGAGAAGAAGCCGCTCAACCATTTTTATCCCGGAACCAGCGTGCTGTCCTTCGGGACGGCCGGTTGCAATCTGGGCTGCAAATTCTGTCAGAACTGGGATATCTCGAAGGCTCGCGAAGTTGAACGGCTCAGCCATCGGGCCTTCCCGGAAGAGATCGCGCTGGCGGCAAAGTCGCTCGATTGTCACAGCGTCGCCTATACCTACAACGATCCGATTGTCTGGGCGGAATACGCCATCGAAACGGCGAAGGCTTGTCGAAAACACGGAGTCAAGTCGGTCGCGGTCACCGCCGGGTATATCACCGAAGAGGCGCGCGGGCCGTTCTTCGAATTTATGGACGCGGCGAATGTCGATCTGAAGGCGTTTACCGAAGAGTTTTACTACAAGATCACGTACGCGCATCTGGAGCCGATTCTCGACACGCTGAAGTGGCTCCGTCATGAAACGGACGTCTGGTTCGAGATTACGAATCTGATCATCCCTGATGCCAACGATAAGCCGGACGAAATTCGGAAGATGGCCGACTGGGTGCTCGACGCGGTGGGCGACGACGTTCCGGTTCACTTTTCAGCGTTTCATCCGGACTTTCGGATGACCGATCGACCGAACACACCGCACGAGACGCTGATTCTGGCTCGTGACCTGGCGATGAAGACCGGACTGAAGCACGTTTATGTCGGAAACGTGAACGACGTCGAGCGGCAGAGCACTTACTGCCCGAACTGCAAAAATCTCGTCGTCGAGCGAAACTGGTACGCGCTGGGTGTGTACGCTCTGAACGGCAATCAGTGTCGGCACTGCGGCGAAACGATTTCAGGAAAGTTTGACGAGCGACCGGGAAACTGGGGACGGAAACGCCAACCGGTCGACATGCGACAATTTCACATGGATGGACTCAACGCGGGTTCGACTTCGCAACCCGCTTCGAATGGAGACACGATGAACGCTGGAAAGAACGAGCAGTCGGCTGACGATGCAAACAGCGGCGTGAAAATAAACGATTCGGCTTTGGAATGGCTGGCCGGGCAGGGCGGAAGTCAAAGCGCAGCTCCGGCAGCTCAGGTTCCGACTCAGCCGCAGACTCCGGCGCCGGCGACCCAGCCGATTCCCACTCGCATGCCGCTGACGAATGAGCAGCGCGAGGCAATTCGCATCGCTGCGGCGGAAGTCGTGAAAGCATGCGTTGACGACCGAAACGCCAGCATTCCCGATTTGAATGCGCTCGGCGTCGGCAATGCGGTGGTGTCGGGGATCTTTGTCAGTCTGAAACGTCGGGGGCGGTTGCGGTCGTGCATGGGATCCTTCGGCGCGACGATGCCGCTGCTGAAAACGCTGGTCGATGCAGCAAGGCGAACAGCGACGGACGATCCGAGGTTCCCGAAGATTTCTTCCGTTGAAGTGCCGCATCTTGAGCTGGAAGTCTGGCTGCTGTTTGCGCCCGAGCCGGTGAATGTAAAAGGCGAAGCACGAGTCGGGGAAGTGACGATCGGCACGCACGGCTTGCAGATTGTTCGAGGGAACCAGCGAGGGTTGTTGCTGCCCGGCGTCGCGACGGACAACGGATGGAATTCGAAAGAGTTTCTCGACAACGTCTGCATCAAAGCCGGGTTGCCGCCGACGGCCTGGAAAGAGCCAGACACGATTCTGTTCCGCTTCGAGGGAAACTGCATCAAGGGAAACCTGATCAACGGAGACGCCGACAGGTATGCAGCTCCGCGTTTGAACTACCAGCCCGAGCAGATCGACGAGATGCGGAGAATCTGCAAGGACAATGTCGCGGCGATCGTGCGCGGCGCGACGCCGATGTACTACTGCGGGACGGTGCCGGATTCGTCGGTGAATGGGATCTCGATGACGGTCACTCTGCCGGGCGGAGGCAACCAGTTGAACGTTGCGAGGATGTCACTGAAAGAGTTGATGCCGCTGCAGTCGACGGCGTTTTCGCTCTGTGAAGAACTGGCAGCTTCGCTGCGCCGGCGAGGTTTTCTGAATGGCAACTTTGAACTCGATCTGGCAGTCGCCAGCGACGTGGCCATGCACGGGACCGTTGATCAACCGCTGATTGAAGGCGTCGATCCGGCAAACCGTGGATTCCTGATCAACGAGCGTCAGAAGACTGCCTGGGTCTTCGATCGAGAAAAGTCTGCTGACGAAGTTCTGGCGGATACGGTGCAGGCGTGTCAGGTTACAGAGCCCGCCTACGGAATGGTCTACAGTCTGACGTTTCAGACGACGGGTTCGCGTGTGACTTACTCGGCAGTACCAAAGCCGTCGCGAGGCCCGTCCGATCGGCCGCCAGCCGTGGCGGGACGCTTCTATCCCGGCGACCCGGCGGCGATGAATCAGATGCTTGGTGAAATGCTGGCCGGTGACGCGACTCCAATACCGTGCAAGGCGGTCATGGTTCCACACGCGGGCTGGCAGTTTTCGGGCAAGCTCGCGGCTGATGTTCTGAAGCGAGTTCGTATTCCAAAACGGATCATCGCCATCGGACCGAAGCATACGCCGAACGGGACTGACTGGGCGGTCGCTCCGCATCACAACTGGCTTCTGCCCGATAAGAATGTGGCTTCTGACTACGCGTTGGCGATGAAGCTGGCCGAACGGATCGACGGGCTGGAGCCTGACGCCAACGCTCACCAGGCCGAGCATGGCATTGAGGTTGAGCTTCCAATTATCGCGCGGCTGGCTCCCGAAACTCAGGTCGTTGGCATCACGGTCGGCGGTGGGAATCTCGAACGCTGCGAAAAGTTTGCCGAGCAACTGGCAGACGTCATTCGCGAACTGGACGAGCCACCGTTGCTGCTCATCTCGAGCGACATGAACCACTACGCGAATGACGAAGAGACTCGCCGACTCGACACGCTGGCTCTTGCCGACCTCGACCGACTGGACGAAGACGCGTTGTTCAAAACGTGCCGCAGCCATCACATCAGCATGTGCGGCATGATTCCGGCGGTGATTATTCTGAAGACGCTGAAGAAGCTCGGCAGCGTTCATCAGTCTCGGCAAGTGGGTTACGCGACGTCAGCAGAACGGACCGGCGACAAGTCAAGGGTCGTCGGTTACGCCGGACGAATCTTTCAGTAGAAGCAGGTGCTGCGAGAAAGTGGATTCTCAAGGGCGAAGGACTGAGTCGATCAGTTGGTAGGCTTCGGCTCGCATTTCGTCCGGGAAATTGTGGTCGGAGTCCGGGTGCCGAATGATGAGGTTTTTGTCGTCACCGAGGAGTTTGTAGACGGAGCGAGCGGCATCCGCGCAGCGGTCGACGCTGGCGGCGACGAAGTTGCTGTCGTGAAGCGGGGCGTTGACGAAGACCGGACGCGGAGCGAGTGCTCCGAGAAGTTCGGGGAAGTCGTACGGAATTTCGTTCAGGCGGCCTCGGTAGTCGGACAGGCGAGGCATGTACCGAATCTGGCACCAGCCTTTGCCGAAGAACCAGACTCGCTCGGCACCGCCGTAATAGTCGCGGTAGGAATCGAAGCCGCAACTGCTGACGATGACGCTGATCCGCTGGTCGAAGACGGCGGTGTAGATCGCGTTGTGTCCGCCGAGTGAGTGCCCGATCGCCGCGAAGCCCTTTGAAGTGTCGACATAGTCGAGCGTTTCGAGCAGGTCCAACGCTCGGGAGTTATCCTGAATCGCTTTCATCGTGCCGCTGACGTAGCCGAGCTTTCCGAGGTTCGGCCAGTAGTTCGCGAGGTGAGGGTAGGCTGGCGAGATGGTGACGTAGCCGCGCTCGGCCAGTTCGGTGGCGTACTGACGACCGGCCCGGCCACCGAGTCCAACAACCACTTTGTGGCCGACAGTATTGTCGGTCGGGTGAAGGCACAGCACGGCGGCGGCTTTGCGTTTTCCAACGAGGACGTCTTTGGGGATGCACAGGTAGGCCGGCGTTCGACCGTCGGCTCCCGGTTCAGCTTCTGACTGGTAGGTGATCAGTCGGCGGATGCAGGTGCCCGCGTCTGCTTCTTCGACAACTTCGATGGACGGATCGAGGCGTTCTTTCGTGCCTGGATACTTGCCCATGACCTGCTGCATGCCGAGGAGAATTGCTTCGCGGCGAATCGACCATTGAGCAGCGGTTTCGACAGGAGCGACTTCGTTCGCCGATTTTTGAAACTGGAGAAGCTTGAATCGATCGAGCTGTGGTGAATCCTGAGCGTTAACGCTCGGAGCAAGGAAGCTGCCAATCACCAACGAAACAAGAAGTCTGGACAACATGCAGATGTCTCCGGGGGAAAGGTGCCAAACGTCAGGCCACTGAAGAAGCAGATGGTTGGTCCGGGACATCATTGAATTTCTGCAGTGGAACATCCAGGCAATCGGGGCAGTCTCCCGATTCGAGCGTGTACTGATTGAGGCATCG
>JADHNX010000309.1 GCA_016779365.1 Planctomycetaceae bacterium | reverse complement strand
TCCCTCAGATACCCTCTCGGCCCTGTATCAGGGTAGACTGGAAAGTGCGTGTTGCGGCGGCGGTGACCGGTGGTTGCGGGTTCAACCTGGCGTACAACGCGCTGTGTCACGGTCAGCGTCTGGACGACATCGAACTGCGGCGGAGCGACGACGTATTTCTGGACGCGATTGGTGCCGCGTCGCTGCCGGACCCGACGACGGCGGGCGACTTCTGCCGGCGGTTCTCTGAGCCCGACATCCGACTGCTGATGGAAGCGTTTGACGAGGCACGACAGCGTGTCTGGCATCAGCAGTCCGAGAGCTTCTTCGATCGCGCGGACCTGCATGTTGATGGTTCCCTCGTCGAGACGACCGGCGAGTGCAAACAGGGCATGAGCCTCTCGTACAAAGGCATCTGGGGCCGCCACGGGCGGTTTACTGTTTCAGCAGCAATGTCCGATTGCGGGTGTAAACGGGTTCGAACGCCGTCACAGAGGAAGCGGCCTCGCCGCACCCGCTGGTTGTGTCGCTGGCGAATACTCAGGAAGTGCTGCGGGTGCGGAACCGGCCGGGCAACCGACCGTCGCACGAAGCCGCGTAGGAGGACCTCGACGAGTCGATCGCGCTGTGTCGGCGGGCCGGGTTTCGGAACATCCGCATGACGGGCGACACCGACTTCACACAGACGGCTCATCTGGACCGCTTGAACGAAGCCGGCGACGTAACGTTCGTGTTCGGCATGGACTGCTCTCCGACGCTGCACGTGCTGGCCGATGAAATCCCCGCAGACGCGTTCCGTGAACTGCAGCGGCGACCGAAGTACCAGGTGCAGACAACGCCGCGCACAAAGCCGGAGCGTGTCAAAGAGCAGGTCGTCATCGACAAGGGCTACCGCAACATCCGGCTGCAGGCTGAGCACGTCGCCGGAAAATATGGGAAAATACGAGGGCCATCCCCCACTCTTACACGTCCTGGATCGGCTGTTTACGGTTCCGGGCAGGTGTGAGTCGTTTGTGTCGGAACCGATGGAGGGTTCCGTGATGGCGAGGCTTGGTCGATGTGAGATCGTTGGGGATGATGAGGTGGCTGTTCTGCACGTGTTCAGTCGGTGTGTGCGGAGGGCATTTCTGTGTGGGGTCGATCCGCTGACGGGGGCCTGTTACGACCATCGGAAACAGTTCATCCAGGATCGGCTCGAAGCGCTGGCGGGCGTCTTTGCTATAGATGTCATGGCCTATGCGATTATGAGCAACCATTTCCACCTGGTCTTGAGGACTCGGCCGGACATCGTCGCTCAGTGGAGTGATGAGAAAGTCTCGCGGCGGTGGTGGGCGCTGTTTCCTAAACGTCGGACTAAAACTCAGACTCCTGCGGAGCCTCGGCAGAGCGAACCGGACATGCTCACTGCTGACCCGAAGAAGCTCGCGGAGTTGCGACGGCGATTGTCCAGCGTGTCGTGGCTGATGCGGTGTTTGTGTGAGTCCATCGCTCGTCAGGCCAACGCCGAAGACGAAGTCACCGGACGCTTCTTTGAGGGCCGCTTCAAAAGTGTGCGACTCAACGATGAGGCTTCCGTTCTGGCATGCATGGCCTATGTGGATCTCAACCCTGTGCGGGCGAAAATGGCGGAGACTCCGGAAACCGGCGAGTTCACTTCTGCCTATCAACGGATTCTTGGGGCGACCCAATCGCCGTCTGGCCATGCTGCCGATGCTGCTCCATCTGGTTCGGCGACTGGTATCATGACGCAGGACACCGACGCCTCTGACCGTGTGGGAGCCACTCCGCCTGCATCACCAACTCCGGATCGCTGGCTGAGCCCGGTCGAACTGGCTCGCGAGCACAGTCACGAGTCGGGCGACTGCTGTCACCGAGCGTCCAATCGCGGTTGCGTCCCGATTTCGCTGAGCGACTACCTGGTGCTGCTCGACTGGACGGGCCGTCAAATCGTGAACGGCAAACGAGGCCGCATCCCCTCGACAGTGTCTCCGATTCTTGAGCGACTGGGTCTTGGCCGCTCCGCATGGGTGGAAACCGTCCGCCGCTTCGGCCGCCGCCCGATGAAGCAGTCCCCACCCCGCAACGAGACTGCCGCTCCTGCCCCACTGAGCACCGTGTCCGCGACGCAGTCGCCCGACGAAACCTGCTGATGCCCGCTGCGACATCCTGACGAGCATAATTAATGGGGGGGCAGTATTTTCCTTATCGTTTCTACGGAACTCGATTGAGATCGAAGAACGATCATCTTGATCGGTTCACAAATTGCTCATCGCAGACGAAACGGATATTGACTCCGTGACGATTCAGTGCCTCTCAAAAATGCCACCAGTCTGAGTCTACAGCGTTCAACACAGACGGCGAGTGTTCACTCGCCAGAGCGACTGCGACGAACTTCCTGTCCGATGGGTCAAAGCCATTCAATTCGTGATCCGTTGGAAATTCCTCAAAACTTGTCGGTGCTCCATCGGAGTGAGTGATCCGTACCTGTTCAACTCTTTCACGTACAGCCTGATTCTGAAAGACCCACTTCATGAAGGCGTCGCCCACACCTGGCTGGCCAGCCATCCTGAGGTTATTCATGTACTCAGATAGAATGAGCATGCTGTCATCAATGCAAACAACTGACGAAATCGCAGTTCTCAGTGCTTGCACAGAGGCGGATTCACATCTCGGGCCGGCTTGCTCCGAACGACCGTTCGCGACTACCGCCACATTCGTATCAACGACGAAGGCGTTCATTGGGCACGCACCATCCGTCGCTTGATAGCAGCTTCTGTCATCGCCGCCATTTCACCAAATTCGTCCCCGAAAAAGTCCTTCGGCCAGTTGTTGATATTGCCGAATAGATCCAGTCCGAGTTCGCTGAGACGTGAGTGGCCGGAGTCCGTATCGCAAAAGTAGAGAGCTACATCAGTGTTATCAATGACCTCCTCAGCAATTCGCCGTTGAAGTCGCCTGAGGAGATGCTCACTGTGGCTTTCAAGAATAATCTGCACACCACGATTCTGCATGGCGTCAATAAAAACGTCCGCGAGTCCCGATTGCACGGACGGATGCAAATGAATCTCAGGCTGCTCAAGGATGATGATGGAGCCTTCTGGCACGTAGTAACACAGGACGAGCACTGGAAGGATCTGCGAGACACCGAATCCAACGTCTGTCACGAGCACTTCCGACGATGCTGCCGTTTTCCTGACGCGCACCTCGTACAGATTGTTACCATCTGCAATCCGGTTGACAGTGAAGGAATGATCAGTCCCAGTTCTTTGAGCCAGTATGCGACCTGCTCGTCCAAGGTTCGTTTCTTTTTTTTGTAACCTGGCGAGATGTACCGGCCTCTTGACTGAGCGGCGAGAAGCGCGTCGATCGCTCTTTCACCACGCTGCCCCATATCTGCAGGTTCGGTACCGGCCCACGGGTAGAACCTTTTCGGAAACTCACGCAGCGGCCCCAGGTAAAAAATCCGACCGAAGAGCTTCTCAAGTTCGAGCTGCAAGTCGCCTAAGAAGCTCGCATTCTGAAAATACGAAAAGACCTGATCAGGAAAGCCGTAACATTTTGCTGGTGCTGGAAGTGGCCAAACTCTCCCGGGAGTCCGTTTGAAGGCGAAATTGTTACTTTGAGTTTCCAGCTTGTATTCGGTCGGCTTTGCACCTTGATTCATCGAGAAGCTGTTTTCTCCCAGTTCGTACGTCACTGACTCGACGAACGGGTTGCCATCTTTTCCTCGCAGTGAGCACTCAAGTGCCATTCTGTCGCTGCGGAACAATGTCTTGCGTCGGCCTTCGGTCGGATCTTCGACTTCCAGTTCCTTTGGTAGCGTCCAGTCAAGGCGAAACGTGACTTCCCTGGCTGTGTCATGCTGAAAAACGACATCCTTGTAGCTACCAAGTTGGACAAGGCTTCGCTCGCCACCCAGGTCGAGTACGAGCGATCGGTCTGAAGATTCGGTCGTCTGGCGTAGCATCAGCAAGAGTTGCAGGATACTCGTCTTTCCCGAACTGTTTGTACCGAACAGTCCGGTAATGGAGCCAAGCCGCATACAGTCGATCTGCTTCCACGACTTAAATCCGGTCGCAGAAAGTCTCGTGAGCATCGTGTTGCCTTTTTCTCAAGACTCATGGACACAGCGGTGCCAATTCTTCGGCCTCACTATGGCAATCTACCCTGATGAATCCTCAACTGCACGTGAAGCGGGGAGTAAAAGGGGCCACACATTTTTGGGTGCGACGAGAGTCTGTAGAGCTTGGAGTTGAGCGTCAAGAGTTGTGATTTCTGCACACGCAGTCACGGTTCGCATGATTGTGGTGGAGCAGGGCGAGGTCGGGATTTGTTACTGCATCAATCGGTGTGTGAGGGGGGGGCTTTTCTGTGTGGGCCGCCGCACGGCGATCGGACAATGCTTTGGTTGCCGGAAGGAGTAAATTCAGAATCGGCTGAAGTTTCTCGCCGGTCAGATCGGGATTGATGTGCCCGCCTGAGCGATCATCTGCTGGTCGTAATGTGGGGCGCGCGATGCGAACCGGTCGGGTTTCGGGAGGTCTCCACGCTGGCTCCGACTACCACAAACGTTGCTCGGCCAGCGAACACGACCGGGATACTGTGCCAGGCGAAGCACGATCGGTGGTGATAGGGCTGAAGAACCGGACTCAGCGGATTTTCAGACTGGCGACGGCGACGAGGGCCAGGAGGGCGGAGCCGATCCAGAAGCGGACCACGATTTTGATCTCGTGGTGACCTTTGAAAAGGTAGTGGTTGTGCAGCGGGCTGCAGGCAATGAGGCGGCTGCCGGTCATTTTGAACCAGCCGACCTGAGCGATGACGCTCAGCGTTTCGATGACGAAGACTCCGCCGACCAGAACCAGCAGGATTTCCTGGCGGCAGGCGAGTGCTCCCAGGCCAAGCAACGCTCCCATCGGTAGCGAGCCGGCGTCGCCCATGAAAACCTGGGCGGGGTAACAGTTGAACCACAGAAACCCCAGCATCGCGCCGACCATCGCACCCATGACGACGCTCAGTTCGCCGCAGCCGGCGATGTACGGAATCGCCAGGTAGTCTGCCATTTCTTTGTGGCCGGCCAGGTAGGTGAGTGCAGTGAACGCTCCGCCGGCAAAGATCATGCATCCGCTCGCCAGGCCGTCGAGTCCGTCGGTCAGGTTGACGCCGTTGGAGCTTCCCACAAGCACAAACATTGCCCACAGGATAAAGCCGCTTCCCAGGTACCACGATGCTCCACCGATCGGGAAAACGATCGATAGTCCGTCGGGCCGATCTCGCAGCGTGAAGTACATCGCTGTCGCGAAAAACAGTCCGAGCAGCAACTGCATCGCAAACTTCTGCTTGACAGTCAGGCCGTTTCGGTGAGTGCTGAGTTTGATCCAGTCGTCCCACGCGCCCAGCGAACAGAACGCCGTCACGACGCCGATGCCGCACAACGTGTAGGGGCTGGTGAGGTCTCCGCAGATCAGCGCGGCCAGCACGATCGACGCGGAAACGAACAACCCGCCCATTGTCGGTGTTGATTGTTTCTTTGCGTGGAGTTCGTTCAGCCGTTCCGACGCGCTGACGATTTTTTCCTGAAACCGACTCTTCAGCCAACTGATGACAATCGGCCCAAGCAGCAGCGCCAGCAGGAATGACATCACACTGGCCAAGGCGATTCTCGCCGTCAGCGCGACGTGCGAGTCTCCTGACGAGAGGGTTTCAAACTGCCGTCGAAGCGGCTCGAAATGGTTTAGCAGCCAGATGAGCATAGTTGATAGTTGATAGGGGTAGTTGAGAGGCGAGGAACCGGGGGCAAAGTGCCGAGTATCAATTCTCTCGACACTGGACTCTCAACTCTCGACTCCAAAAAACACCGGGCGCTGAGGGGAGCCTCAGCGCCCGGGTTGAGATCTGCTGCAGAGCGATTTCTGAAGACGATCGGACCCAGTTGATCGTCTTGTCCCAGAAATCGAATGCTCACTTCCGACAGCGCCGGTCGCTGCATAGTGATTCCCGCAAATCCTCTGCATGCAGCAGATCTCGAAGTTCAAATTGATTCTGTTGACGTCTCCCGATCTGCGGGTTGATTGTCGTTGGCGTTTGTCGTCGATTGCTCGATCAGCCAGTCGACGACTCGCTCCATGTGAGTCGCGCGGGAACCCTTCACCAGAATGACGTCGCCGTCTGATAAAACGGTGTTGAGTCGGTCGAGCAGTTCTTCAAGTTTGACGTGTGCCGTTACACGTTCAGGATCGAAGCCGGCTTCGACTGCTCCGTCCACAACGTCGTTGGCAAAGCGACCGATTGCGAAGACGTGATCGATGCCCGAGGCGGCTGCGGTGACGCCGATGTCGCGATGGCAGGTTGAACCGTGCTCACCGAGCATAAGCATGTCGCCGGTAATGAGGATTCTTTGTCCGGAAGATTCTCGACCGGCCAGTACGGCGATGGCGGCCTGCATGGCTTCCGGGCTGGAGTTGTAGCAGTCGTCGATCACGGTGCAGGCTGGCAGTTGGCGGATTTCGCAGCGACCAGCGACCGGGTCAAAATTATTCAGTCCGAGCTGAATCTCGTCGTCCGTCATGCCGAGGTCTCTGGCGATCGCGACGGCAAACAGAACGGAGCGAGCGAAGTGTCTGCCTGAGATGGCGACTTCGAAAACGGTTTCACCGATGGTGACCTGAAGTTTGTCGCCGGCCTGCACAACTTCAGAGGCGA
>JADHNX010000308.1 GCA_016779365.1 Planctomycetaceae bacterium | reverse complement strand
AACATAGTTCAGAAACGCATCCGGCAAACGTGCATCCATGATTCACTCCTTCGACGATCGGGTTTGGATACGATCGTCTGGCGCAAAACTCATGCCGTTGGTCGGATGCCTCTCAATTCAGTTCTTTGTCAGCCTCTTAGGAACGTGTCTGTTTTTGACACGTCACCTTGCAGTGTCGTTATAGAATCAGCATCCTTGTTATGCTGATGGTTGCTTCTGTGCAGTTTGTGTTGGTGCGGCAGTTCTCTTCGGTCTGACGACGGCATCGGGCTCTGCTTCGAGATCCGAACGGTTCAGTTCAGCAATGGCTTCGAATACCTCGTCCTCACTCAGGCTCGCACCGCTTACTTCAGCTTTCCTCTCTGCTGCTGTTCGTTCATCGTTCAGCAACGTCGCGAGACTATCCGCGAGCGTTTCGTCCTCGGTGTTTCCTTCAGAACCGTCAGCTTCGATGTGGCTCAGAATATCCCGCAGCGCGTCGACCATTCCCAGCGGGCCGTCGGCGATGTCATGGTTCAGTTCCAATTCGCCGTCACGCAAAGGAACCATCAGGTTCTGACCGACGTGCGCGTCTCATTCCTGCTTGGGGAGGTACCAGAAACCCGGATGATACCTTCATGGAATGAACGGCTCGAAAAATGCTGCCAAGGCGGTCGCCATCTTTGGGGGCGTCTTCCAGCGCGACGAGGTCTCGATCAAGCTGATCGAGGCTCTCGTAACTCTCCACAATAAACTCTTTGATCACGTCGTCAAAATCGTCCACAGTATCACTCCGTTGGTGAGTGTTTCATCACGTTCATCAGGAAACTCAATGCCAACCGGACAAAGTGCGTAACTTCTCCAGTTTGATAGCCAAGTATGCAGCGCCGATTGTGAATTGAGTCTGCAGGCTGGTTCCGAATCGCCCAATGCGGGCATCTCCTGGCTGTGGGGAGGTACGTGACTCGCGGCATCGTTAAGTCTTTGTCGGGTCACCGTCTTCGATGACAACTTTCAAGCGGTGCCTGTGCTCAGCCAGCGTCGACGCGCTTGTGTCGGGCAGGAAGACACCTGAGCCAAACGGGTCTATCCCTCCCGTGCCGACATGTGTTTCAGCGGCACATCGTCATGGTCGATACAAACCACAGCGCTGAGATCTGTGCGCGGTCAATTTGCCGTGTCGGAAGCAACGGACCTCGGCAATCAGAGGTCTGATTCACGCGCTAACTGCGGCAACCGGACGCCGCGTTCTGACCAACGGAGGGGGAACTCATGGGTCTGACAACGGCTCTCAATACGTCGCTGAATGGTTTGACGCTGAACGAAACGGCGATCGAGGTCATCGGCAATAACATCGCCAACGCAGCCACGAACGGCTTCAAATCATCAGCCGTCCAGTTCACGACGCAGCTGTCTCGAACACTCAGTGTCGGCTCGGATCCGCAAGGAGTTAACGGCGGCACAAACCCTCGACAGGTTGGCCTGGGGTCAACAACGGCAGCCATACGCCGTGACTTTTCTCAGGGAGCCATCACAACCAGCACCAGCCCGTCTGACCTCGCCATCGAAGGTGAAGGCTTCTTTGTGCTCAGCGGTTCCGAAGGGCAGGTCTACTCTCGCAACGGCAACTTTACGCTGAACAATCAAAGCCAACTGGTAAACGCAGATGGCTTGCGGGTTCGAGGCTACGGGATTGACGATCAATTCAACATTGTCCCCACGCAACTGGTGAATATTGAGATCCCGCTGGGCAAGTTGAACGTCGCTCAGGAAACTCGAAATGTGATCATCGAGGGTTCGTTGCGGACTGACCAGGCGGCGATTGAAGCCACCGAATCGGAAGTCATCCAATCAGGACAATTTTTTGATGGAGGAGGTCTTCCCATTACGGCGAGCAGTCTGCTCGCAGACGCTCGGCAGACCGTGGGTGGAACTCCCGTATTTATCGCCGGTGAGAGTATCGAGTTCACACCACGAAAAGGCGGCGCTGACTATGATCCCGTCAGCTTTTCCATCACAGCCACATCGACGGTTGCCGAATTTGCATCCTTTCTGAATGACGCATTCGGCCTGCAGCCCTCAGCAAGCGTGGCAGGTGACCCCTTCGGACCTGCCGGCGTCAACATTACCGCCGACGGTCGAATTGAAGTTGTTGCTAACGCCGGGACGACGCAGGCTGTTGAGATCACGCCGGCACGAGTTCGACAAACAATAACAACAGGCAGCCAGACGAATGCTGAGGCCCTTGATCTTGGTTTCGACACTGTTCGTACCGGAATCGGTGAGAGCACGATTGCAACGTTTCCAGTATTCGACTCACTGGGAGAACAGGTCATTGTTCGGATGCATTCTGTGCTCGAATCAAAATCCTCGACGGCGTCAACCTACCGCTACTATTTCGAAAGCAGCCAGGACAGCGACCTTAGTACTCATCTGAGCACAGGCACGTTTACGTTAAACGAATCGGGTGAAATCGCTGGACAAAGGACGGCGGAATTCACTGTGGATCGCGCACTGACTGCGGCCAAGACACTGAATGTGAGCGTCGATCTTTCTCGCATCTCCGGGTTGATTGAACAGGACTCGGTTGGAGCGGTCTCGCTGTTGTCGCAGGATGGAGCGCCCGCCGGATCGCTGACCAGCTTCAATATCAACGACTCGGGTGTCGTCAGCGGAGTCTTTACAAACGGCGTCATCAGACCTCTCGGACAGATGGTCCTTGCTCGATTTTCGAATCCGTTGGGGCTTGTTGAAAACGGTGGTGGAACGTTGTTCGAGGGGGTCAGTTCCGGGCCGGCTCAGATCACGATTCCAGGTCAGACGGGCACAGGCAGCATTCGATCCGGAGCGATCGAACTGTCGAATACGGACGTCGGTCGGAGCCTCGTCGACCTGATCGTTTCTTCGACGAACTATCGGGGCAATGCCCGAGTCATCAGTTCGGTGCAGCAGCTGGTTGACGAACTGCTGGTTCTTGGTCGTTAAAGCCGCAGTCGTTAAGCCAGCGATTGCACCGATTTAATTCTGAGGCTGTTCGATGATCAAACTCACAAGATTGAACGGTGAAGAATTCGTCGTGAACGCAGAACTGATCCGGTACGTCGAACGGCGGCCAGATACCTATGTCACACTAACGACTGACGACCGCTTTATCGTGAAAGAGTCACTGGAAGAAGTGGTCAGCCGATCGATCGCTTACTCGCGAGCCGTCCGAATTGCTCCGGCGGCGTGATGGCGACTTCGAATCAGGAGCAGTCAACTTTCCCTTCTTGTTTGTGGCGAGTCATCTGCGGACCGTTGAATCATGGATAAAGCATCGATAATCGGGGTCGTTCTTACGATCGTTCTGTTGCTGGGAGCAATCGCGATTGCGCCGGGGTCGTCGTTCGGTGCGTTTATCGATTATCCGTCTCTGGCAGTGGTGGTCGGCGGCGGTATTGCGGCGACAATGATCGCGTACCCGATGGGCCCGTTTCTATCGATGCCGATCGTCATCAAAAAGGCGATCCTGCCGAACCCTCCACAGATGGCTCCTGCGATTAAGACACTGGTTGAGTGTGCGGAAATCGCTCGCAAAGAGGGGGTCATGGCGCTTGAGAACAAAGCTGCCGACATCGAGGACCCATTCATTCTGCTGGGGATTCAGATGGCAGTTGACGGAAGCCCGCCAGAGCTGATCGAAAGCATTATGCGGTCCGAAATGCTGGCAACTGCCGCTCGGCACAGTGCGGGTAAGGGGTTACTGGAAACGCTCGGGCGGTACGCTCCGGCTTTCGGCATGATTGGCACACTGCTTGGTCTGATCATCATGCTTGGAAACATGGACGACCCGGCAGCGATTGGTCCGGGGATGGCTGTGGCTCTCCTGACAACGCTTTATGGAGCCCTCGTGTCAAACGTGGTGGCCCTGCCGTTTGCGGACAAACTCAACTACTACGCAAAAAAGGAAATGCAGATTCGCGAAGTCATCGTGCAGGGGATTCTCGCAATTCAGAACGGAGACAATCCGCGAGTCGTTGACCAGAAACTGTCGACATTTCTCTCGAAGAAGGAACGCACGATCAAGGAAGCTGCCTGATTTCGAACCCCTATTTCGAATCAACAAGCCAGCAGATGAGAAGGATCTCGCGGTGATCCCGAAACTCGCAATCGGTACCCAACGATGGAAATCGAAGAAGATGCCCCACCAGGCGTCCCGGAATGGGTCGTCACCTACGGTGACATGATGTCGCTGCTGCTGACCTTCTTCATCATGCTCGTGTCGATGAGCGAGCTGAAGGATGAGGGTAAGAACCGCGCCGCACTGAACTCGTACAAAGAACTCTTCGGGCCGATGGACGGTACTTCTGGCGTGCCTGGTCGAACATTTAACGACCGAGCCGCTTACGAATTCATGAGTTCCCAAAGCAGCAGTAAGAAAACGGCTCTTGAAAAAGGCAGCATTGATTCTGCGGGCGGGGGTGGGCCCGAGTCGGCCGTCGAAACCGTGAATCATGGAGAGGTCGTGACTGTCGGCGGCTCACTTGAATTTGACCAGTTCGCCACCGAACTGAGTGAAGATTCGATCAAAGATCTTCAGCGGGTTCTCGACGCCATCAAACGAGTTCCGAATCGAGTCATTGTTCGAGGGCATTCGTTTGCTGAACCTGTGAGGCGAAAGCCTCAGTTTCGCGATCAGCACGATCTTTCATTTGCCAGGGCGCGTTCTGTGGCCAAGTATCTGATTGAGAATGATGTCGACCCGAATCGGATCCTCGTGAGTGCCGCTGGCGATGCAGAGCCACGCATTCTCACCAGGAATCTCGAAGACCGCCGTCACAATCGGCGGGTCGATGTCTTCACAATTGATTCTTACCTGGCACCGCCTGATCCCGGTTAACCGCAGACTCGCACGGCGAGAGCGATCCGGCCAGGCGACGGTTTGGCTGATCGTTGATTGCGAAGGGACGAAAGATGTCTGAGGACAAAGCACCGGAAACTGACGAAGGAGCCGACGGAGAAGCTGTTTCCGGAAAGGAATCGGGAAGCGGCAAAATGAAGATCCTGATTCTGGTCGTCGTCGCCATGCTGGGCGAAGCCGGCCTGTTTCTCTTTCTTGGAGTCGGTGCCGACGGCGCGGCAGATGCTGCTTCCGCCGAGGCAAAGACTGTCGAGGTAGAGCCAAAGCCCAAAGACAATGAGGAAGAACTGGTTGAAGTAGAGGTTCACAGCTTCAGCGTGACCAACACAACAGCGGCGGCTGACACGGTCATTCACATTTCGTTCAAGGTCCACGCCTTGCTGGCCAGCGACCAGGAAAATGATTTCAAGAACGCTGTCACGTCTTCACACAAGGTGCGGGTTCGAGAGTCGATTGAAACAATCTTCCGCAGCGCGACGATGGAAGACCTGTCAGATTCGTCACTCAGCACCATGAAACGTCTGGTTCGAGAAGAAATCAACCGAGTGCTACGGCAAAGTTATGTCGTCAGCATCGTCTTTAATGACTATAAAACGATCCAGCAGTAAGAGCCTCGAGCTGCTTCTGGCGTGCTCGCAGGATGAGCAGGAACGAAGGGCAGACTCGAGGCCGGCAGATCGGAAGGAAGCAGGGAAGTGGATTCCGAAGAAGAAAAACTTGACGCTGACGACATTCAGGCGATGCTCGACAAGGCAAACGGTGGAGGCAGTAATGCTACCCATGAACGTTCTGCTCAGCCCGGCGGTGCTGCGACGGACAGATCGTTTACTGGCTCTGCCACCGAGGTCATGTCCGTTGAAGATCGAGCCAATCAACTTCTGGACGAGGTCGATGCGGGACTCGAAGCGGCAGTCATCGGGGCTCCACTGAAAGGCCGCAACGTGCGCGCTGGAGTCGGCGATGCGAAGCCGTTCGAATTTGCGGAATTCGACTCAAACTCTGAAGACGCGAACGAAAAAGCGTTCAGCATCGGCATGCTGGACGACGTTCAAATGAGCGTTCAGATCGAACTCGGTCGCACCGAATTACTTATCGACGAGGTCATGTCGATGCGAAAAGGAGTTGTCGTGCCGCTGGACAAACTGGCGGGCGACCCGATCGACATTGTGGTAAACGGTCGCTTGCTGGCTCGTGGTGAAGTGCTGGTCCTGAACGACAAGTTCTGCGTCCGAGTCGTCGAAATCGTCGCCGCCGATTCCTGATCAGCTGCTCTGCAGGATACCCAACGACCGGGGGATCAGCCGCTGAGGAACGTGTGCGAAGCAACTTCCCGCTGGTAACCCGACGCGTAAGCGAGGGATTTCAGAGTCAGAGTCCCTCGCAGACGCGTCGGGTTACCTTGACGGCCCCATACGAACTTGTGAACCGGACCACTTAGTGCCTTTGCGTAAGGACAATCTGCGGTCGAAACTCCAGCCGATCGGCGCCCCCAAAGATAACCACGGCAACCAATCAGCGCCGCCAGAGAACTTAAACAAAATCAGCACGAGATGTGGCTACCGGCGTAGAGCAGCCCTCACGCATCTGTGCCGGGCGGTGGGAGCGGGTCCGAGTCTCAGTATTGGGCATCGTCGAACGGCTCGTCCAATTCGTCTTCGAAGATCTTCTCGGCGAGTTTCTCGGCGGAGATCGGTTCGACGATAGCGTACTTTCCGTCGCTCCAGCGCAGCAGGTCGACTTCGCGGCAGCGAGCGCTGCAGAAGGGAAAGTCTTTGGATTCGGTGGCGGCGGTTGCTGGCAACTCGATCTTGCAGATCG
>JADHNX010000307.1 GCA_016779365.1 Planctomycetaceae bacterium | reverse complement strand
AAGCTCATTCACTCTGCCTCGCCCAGCATCACTACGGTAATACTCAAAGTGACCCGTCGCGGGGCCTCGATAACTTCGTGATGCTGGACATCGGCGCCGGACTGGGTATGGGAGTCATGTCTGGCGGGCGAGTTCTGACCGGACACAGTGGACTGGCCGGTGAACTCGGACATCTTCGCCGCATCACTGACGGTCGTCTGTGCGGCTGCGGAAATCGAGGTTGCCTGGAAACGGTCGCGTGCGATTCCGCATTGGCCTGGCTGGTGTCGCAGCGAGTCGGCAGGCCGATCGGGATCGAGGAAATCGTCCAGCAGGTCGAAGGTGGCAAGCTCGATGTCGAAAGCGAGATTCAGCAGGTTCTGCCTCATTTGAGTTTCGCGATTTCAGCCGTCATCAGCCTCTACAATCCCTCGAAGATTTTCATCTGTGGCCGCATGTTCGATCTTTCGGACAGTCTGTTCGAAAGGCTGATTGCCGAAACGGCAGCCGGAACGCTGACGCCCGCCTTCGCCGATTGCGAGATTGTTCGGGCCAATGTCAGCAAGAGCCAGGGAGCCGTCGCGGGAATCATCGAATACCTGACGGACTCGCTGGTTCCGGGGGTCGACGGACTGTTTGCCTCAAGGACCAACGTATCGTCAGTGACCGACAAGTCAGCGAGAATGTAAAGCGCGATAAAAAAGGCCAGAATACCTGTCACCAGAATTCCAACTCAGCGAAGTCAGCTCACCATTCAAGAAACCATGATCATGATGACAAGACTATCGACCTCATTGATGACCTTGCTCGTTCTGTCGGCGAGTTCTTTATCAGCGGCTGACGCCGATTCGGCTGAGTCCCCCGCCTTCTACAAAGAGAAAGTCCTCCCGATTCTCGAAGCAAAATGCTTCGAGTGTCATGGGCCGAAGTCCGAACTGAAAGGCGGACTGTTCCTGGGTAACCGTGAAGGATTTCTGGAGGGCGGCGAGTCCGGCCCTTCAGTCGATCCCGACGCGCTCGAAGACAGCCTGCTGCTAGACGCGATCAACTACGGATCGTACGAGATGCCGCCAGAGAACAAGCTTCCTGACGAAGAAATCGAAATCCTGACCGCATGGGTAAAAGCCGGCGCCCCGATCCCGAAAGACGCAGAATTCGAACGTCCGGAAGGACATCATCCAAATCCCGCAACGCTGGTCACGCCTGAAACGAAGAACTACTGGGCGTTTCGCCCTGTCGCCAATCCCCCGGTTCCTCAAGTCAAAAACTCTGAACTCGTTTCCAACTCGATCGACAATTTCATTCTGCAGAAGCTGGAAGCGTCCAACCTGTCGCCTGTTTCCCCAGCCGAAAAACAGAAGCTGATCCGCCGCGCGTACTACGACCTGACCGGCCTGCCGCCGACCATTGACGACATCGAAGCCTTCGTTAATGACAAGTCGGGTCGCGCGTTTGAAAAGGTCATTGATAAGCTCCTCGCCTCACCCCAGTACGGAGAACGCTGGGGCCGACACTGGCTCGATCTGGTTCGCTACGCCGACACAAACAGCTACGAGCGCGACGACACGAAGCCGTTCATCTGGCGGTACCGCGACTACGTCATCAAAAGCTTCAACGAGGACAAACCTTACAACCAGTTCATCAAAGAGCAGCTTGCAGGCGATGAGTTCGAACAGCCAACGCCCGACTCAATCGTCGCCACGGGTTACTACCGCCTGGGCATCTGGGACGACGAACCGGTCGACCAGAAACAGGCTCTGTACGACGATCTGGACGACATCCTGCTGACGACATCGCAGGTCTTTCTTGGCCTGACCATGAACTGCGCCCGCTGTCATGATCACAAGATCGACCCGCTCCCACAGAAGGACTACTACAGCTTCCTCGCCTTCTTCAACGGTGTGAAACGCTACGGAGTGCGCAGTCACGAGTCAGTCATGGATGCGTCCATCGGCCCGATCGCCGTCAACGCCGAAGATCGAAAACGCAACGAAACTCGAAACGCACTCGACCGCGAACTCGCCGAACACGATCGTAAAATCAACCACGTCGATCGACGACTTCAGGAGCTGATGACACCGCCCGAGAAGGAAGATTTCCAGGCAGTCGGCGTCCGAGTCGACATCGCAAAGAAATACGCTGGAAAGGGGCTGTCACAAAAACTCGTCTCGGAATACGCCGAGGCCGTGCGACGTCGACAGGAAATCCTGGATACACGCCCGCCGGAAGTCGCACAGGCATTAATGGTCAAAGAAGTCGGCAAGACTCCGCGCGAAACCTTCATTCTTGTCCGAGGCAACGCAAACGTCGAAGGTGCCAAGGTTGAACCGGCATTCCCGTCGGTACTGTCTCCGCCAGAACCGGTCATCAGAGCCCCTTCCAGAACGGAATCGAGCGGTCGCCGCACAGCACTCGCCAACTGGATCGCCAGCGAGAAAAACCAGTTGACCGCTCGCGTCATGGTCAACCGAATCTGGCAGCACCACTTTGGTCGGGGCATCGTCGGTTCCAGCAACAACTTTGGAAACATCGGCGACAAGCCGACACACCCGGAACTGCTCGACTGGCTGGCGACGCAGTTCATGCAGGGCGGCTGGAAACTCAAAGCAATGCACAAACTGATCATGCTTTCCAGCACTTACCAGTTGAGTTCGCAGTCCAGTGAGAGGGAACTGGCCGCCGACCCGGCGAACAATCTCCATTGGCGATTCAACATGCGACGTCTTTCGTCCGAAGAGTTGAGAGATTCGGTCCACGCTGCGAACGGAAGCCTCAATCTAAAAATGGGCGGACCAGGTACTTACCCGATCATTCCGCAGGAAGTTCTCGCTGGCCAGTCGCGACCAGGTGCCGGATGGGGTAACTCGTCTGAGGAAGAGCGGGCGCGCCGCGCCGTCTACATCTTCATCAAGCGATCGCTCGTCGAACCTCTGATGGCCGACTTCGACTTCGCCGATGTTGACTCAACCTGCCCGGTTCGATTTGTGACGACGCAGCCGACTCAGGCACTCAGCCTGCTGAACAGCGAATACATGAATCGCCAGGCGGCAGTCTTTGCTGGGTTCCTTAAAAACGAAGCCGGAGCTGATCCCGCAAAACAGGTCGAACTTGGCCTGACCCGAATCACTCAACGACGCCCGACCAAAGCCGAAATTGATCGAGGAGTGGGGCTGATCGAATCGTTGAAACAGGACGGCGTGCCTGACGTCGTCGCTTTGAAGTATTACTGCCTGGCTTTGTTCAACTTGAACGAGTTCCTTTATCTCGACTGAAGCATGGTGGTCACCGCCCACCAATACGAATACTGAGCTAATCGATTAACGAGGTGACACGATGACTGAATCAAATTTCTGTGGCCGCACTCGACGGGAATTCCTCTGGCAGACCGGTGCCGGTTTCACGGGAACGGCTTTGGCCGGACTCTTAAGCGACGACGGCTTCCTTGACCGGCAGACCGTTGCCGCCGACGGTCAGACCGCCTGGAAAAACCCGCTGGCTCCGAAAAAGCCGCACTTCGAACCGCAGGCGACGTCGGTAATCTTCCTCTACATGTACGGAGGACCAAGCCACATCGACACGTTCGATTACAAGCCAAAGATGAAGGGAATGGACAACAAAACGATCGAAGTCAAGACGTTCGGTCGAGGCGGGCATCGCAACCAGGGACGCATCGTCGAACCTCGCTGGAACTTCAAGCAGTACGGCGAGTGTGGCCAATGGGTTTCCGACCTGTTCCCTCACAAAGCCGAAATGGTCGACGATATCGCCTTCATTCATTCCATGACCGCCGACTCGCCGATTCACGGCTCGGCCATGCTGATGATGAACAGCGGAAAGATCCTTAGTGGGAGTCCCTGCCTGGGTTCCTGGACGACGTACGGCCTGGGCAGTGAGAACCAGAATCTGCCCGGCTTTGTAGTGATGCTCGATCCGCGCGGAGGCCCGATCTCCGGCGCCAAGAACTGGAGCTGCGGTTACATGCCGGCCAGCTACCAGGCGACCATCATGCGTTCAAAGGGAACGCCCATTCTGAACCTGGCACCACCGGAAGGAATGAGCCGCGAGACCCAAGTGAAACTGTTGGCCACGCTGGATCAGTACAACAGGGAGCACCAGGCAACTCGCCAGGATAATTCCGACCTGGCCGCTCGAATCGCCAACTACGAGCTGGCCTTCCGGATGCAGACCGCCGCCCCTGAAGCAACGGACATCTCTCAGGAGACCGCCGCCACCCAGGAAATGTACGGCTTGAACGGCGAGAAATCCGGCACGTTCGGACGTCAGTGTCTGCTCGCTCGAAGGCTTGTCGAACGCGGAGTTCGCTTCGTGCAGATTTACTCAGGCGGCAACCACAACGATGCCAACTGGGACGCGCACGGTGACCTTGAGCACAACCACAACCTGCACGCGGCAGAGACCGACAAGCCGATTGCCGGCTTGTTGAAAGACCTCAAGCAGCGAGGCATGTTAAAGAACACGCTGATCGTCTGGGGGGGAGAATTCGGTCGCCAGCCAACGGCGGAATACGCCAAAGGAACCGGTCGAGACCACAACAGCTACGGGTTCACCATGTGGATGGCCGGCGGCGGAATCAAAGGCGGCACCAGCGTCGGCACCACCGACGAACTGGGCAGCAAAGCTGTCGAAGACCGCTTCCACGTCAGGAACCTGCACGCCACGATCCTGAACCAGCTTGGCTTCGATCCGAACAAACTGACCTACTTCTACGACGGCCTCGACCAGCGTCTGGTCGGCGTCGAACATGTCAATCCCATCAGGCAGATCATCGCTTAACAGCTTTTCGTGACCAAAAAGAAGCCCGGCAGACTACTCATGTCTACCGGGCTCTTTTTATTGATAGCCAGATCGAATCCAGACTATTTCTTTTCCTGTTTGCTTTTCTTGCCTTTTGGGTCTGACAACGCCGGAGTCTTTCGAAAGTTCAGTTCCTTCACTTTCCCTCCGGCCGGGGCCAACTGACGGCCTCCGAGTCGCTCAACGTCTTTGGCGACGCGGAACCACTCAGCAGACATTTCCGCCACGCGTTCCGGATGCTTTTCAGCAAGATCGTTCAGCTCGGTGCGGTCTTCATCCAGGTTGTAAAGCTCCCACTTCCCCTGCTTCGCAGAGACCAGTTTCCACGGACCTCGTCGAAGTGCTCGATCTGTCGCAAAGTGAAAATAGAGCTGCTCATGAGGCGTCCGAGTCTCGCCCTGAAAGATCGGCAACAGCGACTTCCCTTGCAGCGGGTCAATCTTTCGGTCGCCGATTTCGGTCGGATAGTCAGCTTCGGCGAGATCGATGAACGTCGCCATGAAGTCAATGAGATGCCCAGGCTGATCCGTCACAGAACCGGCCTTTGTCTTCAGGCCGTCAGGCCAGTGAGCGATCATCGGAGAAGAGATGCCGCCCTCGTGCTGATTCTGCTTGTAAAGACGGAACGGCGTGTTGCCTGCGTGTGCCCAGCTCGCGTCGTAGGTCCAGTAACTTTCCGGATCCCACGGTTTCAGGTTCTTGCCGCGAGTTCGCTCAAACGGGCAGGCTCCGTTGTCCGAGCAAAAAAGTATCAACGTGTTCTCGTAGACGCCTTTGTCTTTCAGGTGTTTGACCAGGCGACCAACATTCTGATCAAGCACGTCGACCATCGCCGCAAAAACTTCCATCCGGTCGGCTTCCCACTGTCGCTCCTCGTCGGAAAGACTGGACCAGGCCGGAATGTGATCAGGTCTTGGACTGAGCTTCCATTTTCGAGGCAGCAGTCCCGAGTCAACCTGTTTCTGATGCCGCGACTTTCGAAGAGCATCCCAGCCGGCGTCGTAACGACCGTCGTACTTCTCGATATCTTTCTTCGGAGCCTGCAACGGGTAATGCGGCGCGTTGAAGGCCGTGTAGAGCAGAAACGGTTTGTCGCTTTCCGTTGCCTGGTCAAGAAACTCCAGCGCGAAATCCGTAATCGCATGAGTTGTGTAAAACGGTCGACCATTCAGCGTCTTTGGGACAGACCACGGCTCGCCATTCAACCGAAAGGTGTCGTCACCCGTGAAAAAGTTCGTCGCCCCGGAAAGATGCCCCCAGTACCGCTCGAAGCCAAAGTCCGTCGGCTGTTTGCTGAGATGCCACTTTCCAACCATCGAGGTTGAGTAACCCGCTCGCGACATCACCTCGGCAATCGTCGCGCCGCGACTGAGACTCTCGGCCCCCGCCTGGTCACAGTACAAACCCGTCAGCAAGGAAACTCGCGAAGAATGACACTTCGCTGTGTTGTAGAACTGCGAAAACCGCAGCCCCTTTGCAGCCAGCGCGTCGAGGTTTGGAGTCTCAATTTCCGAGCCGTAACAGCCGAGATCAGAAAACCCCAGATCGTCCGCCATGATCAGAACGATGTTTGGTCGTGCGGGCGACTTTGCCGCATGCACATCTGCCGGTGAGGTCTGCAAGATGAAGACAGAAAAGACTGCAAAGGCGAATGCAGCCATCTTATGTCGCAAACGTCGTCCGTCTTTTTGAACC
Source organism: Planctomycetaceae bacterium (assembly GCA_016779365.1). Lineage (GTDB taxonomy): Bacteria > Planctomycetota > Planctomycetia > Planctomycetales > Planctomycetaceae > JABMPE01. The sequence continues at coordinate 208 of JADHNX010000307.1, read as the reverse complement.
GTGACGATGGCATGATCTTTCTGAGTTGCGGTAAGTCGCTGCTGCATCGTGATTCCTTCTGTTCTCGACTTGTTCTCGACGAATTTGGAGCCGATCGGGCATCTTCCCTGTTCGGGCTGCTTTCGACCATCGTCAGGCAATCGCCATCCTGAATTTAACAGTTGGCCTCAGGTTCAGCTTCTGGCCGAGTATCCTGCCACACGGGCCA
>JADHNX010000306.1 GCA_016779365.1 Planctomycetaceae bacterium | reverse complement strand
GATTCCTGTAGGCGTCGCGAGCCTGGTACCACTCCACGGCGACTCGATCGTTGCGGGCATCACCGCTTTCGATGGGCGACGGAAACCGAACCAGCCAGTCACCGCGATCTTCAGCGGCAGCTTCGATCTCCACGGAAAACGCGTCTGGCTTCCAGCGGAGATTCTCAACGCATTGTCTGGCATCTTCAGACTGGTCAACTGCTGGAGCGAGTGTGTCTCTTGCCTCGAACGTCGCACCAACAGAAACGGGAAGGTCGGCAGCAGAAGCCACAGTGGCGAGAGCAACGATGAAAGCGGCACTGTTTAACAGTCTCAGCATTGTCAATCTTCCCCTACCGCCGAAACAAGTCAGATAGGGACGTGACCAAAATCATGTTCCGACGAAATCTTTTTGACTTTTTACCACAGAGGCGCGGAGCACGCTGAGGTTAGCAATTGACGCATTTCTCTGTGATCTCTGTGGTTAGAAACCTGTCGAGGAAAAAGGAGAATTATCTCGACGAAATTCTTTAGTTTCGTTCTGCCTGATCACGCGTTGCCGTTTGCGTTTCGTCGAGCGATGTCAGCAGTTCTCGCAGGTTGAGTTTCACATAGGGTCGCTCGGCGGCGGGATGCTTGTGGTCAGCGTTGGCGACGTAGAGAACTCCGTCAGCCGGGACGAACAGAACATTGTGCAGGTTCGACTTCATGGCGACCGGGCGGCTCATCAGCCACTTGCCGATCTCGGCGTCGATCTGGCCGTGTTTCTGAGTGACGCGTTCTCGTAGTTTTTCGAGGCGGCTTCCAGCCGAAAGCACAACGGTATCCTGAATACCTTTCCCAAGTCGCTCGTGCGTCTGCCCTGGCAGGACGAACTCGATGGACTCGGGCAATGCCGAAACACCTACGGCCTGATTCGTTTTTCCGTCGGCAAAGACGTAGTAGTACTCGCAGGTTCGCGGACTGTTTTTCCAGAGTGCCATCACTTCGTAGAGCGTCGAACACTCTTCCAACGCGCGGCGCATCAACGTGGCCATCGGAACGCCGTCCCATTGACCTTCGCCGCGTCCGCCCATTTCGCCGAGCGAAATCGCCTTCCTATTCATACCGCTCACGCTGCCGATGAAGCCTGCGTAACCGACATTCGCAAAGGGGATCTGACCGTCAACATTGACGATGAACGTGGTCGCCGAATCCTGCAGGCCGATCGTGGTCATGTAGTCGAGGACTCGTCCGTGGTAGAGCTTGCCGCCGACTGTCGCCTTGCCGAAGACGGCGAATCCGGAACAATGAAACAACTCGGGAAAGACATTAAGAGTCTCGACGAGTCCAGCATCAAGGTTCAACGCGGCGGCCATTGCTCGCGTCTCGACTTTGTGACGCTCGGGAATGTGCGGCGACAATCGTTTGTACGCGGCGTCCAGATCGCTGCGGAACCATCGTCCGGTGCGGATCGTTTGAGCCGTCCCGAAGGTATAAAGCACGGAGTCAATGCAGCGTCCGGCTTCGACTTTCAGCAGCTCACCGTGAGCCTTGCCGACTTCTTCGGGAGTTCCTTGCAGCAAAGCCACTCGCTGGCCATCAATCCATCGCAGCTCGCCATGAGAAACCTTGCGACCCGACTGCGGCGGGTTTGTCAGTAGCGGAGACGGAGCCAGGATCTCGAAGGCTCGTCGGACTCCGCGGACAAGTTGCCGTTCGAGTTCAAGTCGTTCGAGTGGGACTGTTTTCAGGTCCGGCCATGATTCTGCTGACAGACCTTCCGGAACGGTCGAAGTTACAGCAAGGTCGATCGAAGCGTCGCCTGCCAGAACGTTAATCCTGCCCGGCGATGCAAACACAAAACTGACGTCACCCTCTGACCAACGCTCAGACTCCGGGTTAAACGCCACGCCGGCCAGCGTCGTCAGCGCGACTGAAACGGCGCTCGCATCGGCCTGCAGAACGAGCGGCGCGAACACTCCCACCTGGCTGCCCGGACTGAGCAGTCGAGTTGTGATCTCAAGAGGCTTCAGCGAGTCGGCAGGATCAATCTGGCCGTGGCCGATAAACACGACCTTGTGGAGCGGCAGCGCGAACGCGGTGGTTTCGGCTCGACGGCGGATCGACACCGCGTAATCTCGATGGGTCAGCGACAGGTCGAAGTCTTCGTCGCTGAATCGAACGAGCTGAATCGTGACGGTTTGTTCTTTACCGTCGATCGGAAGCGCGACGTTGCCCGTCAGCGAAAACTGCGACTCTTTGCCGCCAAGAACCTGCAGAAATGGCCGCAATCCTTCAGCCAGTGGATCGTTCGCCGGAACGCCCGCACCGAGCAACGGCGAGACCGGCAACAAGGCCAACACGATGCAGAACAGGCGGTGAAGACTCATCGTTCGATTCCTCATGTCACAAATCTAAAGCAAAAAGTTGACCACGGAACACACGGAAGGCACGGAAATGGAAGAGGTGTCATTTCGTGTCTTCCGTGTATTTCGTGGTTCCTTGATTTTGTGGCCGCTGGATAGCCGTCCGAACCACAGCACAACCGGCAAAGCATGACGACGCGAAACGAAAATCACCACACGAACGAAGAGAGCCCGGCCTGGTGATCAGGTCGGGCTCGGCGAGTCGACGTTTTGGGATTTGGAAAGCCGCTGCGAATTTTAGTTCACGCAGCGCGTCCAGCCGGGCGGGACGTGGCTTCGAGTTCGGCACTGATCAGCAGACCGCGAGCGATGCTGTGATCAGCTCGGGTAATCAGTCGAGGGCGTAGCGTCTCAATTGGCAGCTTCACTTCTCGAAGAACGCTGGCCAGGATCGAGCCAAAGCCGGGTGTCTGGATCAATCCGCCTCCGCAGACGATCGGCAGTGGACTCGGCAGTTCTTTGGCGCGGCGACTGCGGATCAGTTCGCCACTGAGTGCGTCACAAAGTTCAAAAATCGTTTCCTGTATCAGTGCTTCGACGTGCTTTGTGAAGGCGTCGCCAGAAATCGTCGCGGCGCTGGTAAGTTTTTCCCGTCGACGAGTGATCGAAAGCAGCGACTCGCGGACGAACGATTGATCGGCTGCTGGAGTGTTGGCAGGAAAATCGTCAGAGACGACCGATGGAGCATTCAGCTTCTTTGCGAGTTGACGGTCGATCCATTCTCCGCCGTGGTCACTGGCCGCGTGGCAAATCGGGTTGCCTCGATGCGCGAGGATGGCCTCGCAGCCGGACGCTCCAAAGACAATGCCGATTCCGGTGAACGCGCTGTCGACCAACTCGGCCAGAATCAACGCCTGACTGGCTGGAACGAGTTTGGGCTCGTAGCCCTGAAGCTTTACCAGACGAATGTAGAACTCCAGGTCGGCTCGCGCTTCGCTGGACGAATCCAGAGCCGCTCCTCCCGGCAGAGTCAGTGCACAGATTTCGTTGCGGCTGCCAGCGATCGGCAGGATGACTTCAACGAGTGAGCTGATGAGCTGTCGAACGAGCGGGTTGCCCTTCGGAATTCGACCGCCGACCATCAGCGGCAGACACGGCGACTTGAAGAGTTCGGCGTTTTCGTACGCTCCGTCGCCCAGCAGCAGGATGCCGTCTTCGCACGTGGTGAACTGCAGGCCGCACTGTTCGAGCAGTCGCTGGTGCGCGGGTGAGTCCGGCAGCACGGCGTAGACGCAGCGGCTGGTTCGAGACTTCAGGACGTCGTCTTCACGTCGCAAAGATCGGATGGACGAAGAGCCAAGTTCAAGCGCGGCGGTCATGAGTTGCCTCGTTCGTCTGATTGACGGTCGTCGTGGGGGCGACTGATTGCTTTGGAGCGTGCAGCGTTCTGCTCGTGATCCACCGACGACAGAATTCGGTCCAGCAGATTCGCCCCCTGCACAACGACGCGCGATGGCTGCACTGATACCGTCTTGCGAGTCGGCGCGGGACGACCAGCTTCTGCGTGGGCAGTTGCCTCTGTTGCCTTGTGGCCGGCGTCGAGCCGGAATTGCCGAGTCGGTTTCGCCGGAGTTTTGAGAGCCGGCTCTTCAACGGTCGAATCGGCGTTCGAGCTTTGCCCGGTGTCACCGAAGACGACGGTGGCCGCAAAATCGAAAATGCCGGGTTCCGGCTGAGTTTGCTGCGGCTTCGCGCCGACTGAGTGCGGAGCAGGCACCGCTGCGGCCTGTTGTCGAGCCAGGCCGCCCTTGTGGATTCTGACAATTCGCTTCTGCCCGGAATCGGAAATCTCCGGTGACGGAGCATCGGGCATGGCGGGGTTTTCTTTCAGCACACCTGACTTGCCACCGGGCGTCGAGAAGTGTGGACGAGGTACGGACCGGTGCGCGGCATCGACTCGCTTAATCGGAGCCGGCTTGCCGAACAGTTGTGTCCTGTGTGGATAGTTGACGGCTTCCTCTTCAATCGGAATGTCGTTTTCGATCAGTCGGTCCAGCCAGTAACGACCGGAAGTGTCGATCTGTGCGACGCGAGGTGCCGGGTTTTCGTGAGCGATCGAGTAGATCAGGAAGCACGCAGCAACAGCTCCCAGAAAACCAACGGTCAGGATTGAAATCACCGGCCAGTTCAAATGACTTGGAGGTGGCGGCAGGAGCCTGCTCCCGTCGGATGAAGCGATGGCCGAAGCACTCTCAGGTCGTGACGATGTTACCTCGGTTCGAACGGGTGAAGCGGAAGACGACTGGAGCGGCACCAAGGGACTGGTCGGCGAAACCGGAGCCGACCCGCCTGCAAACGGCGCCGGAGGTGATGGTGGCGGAGTATCGCGGCCTTGACCGGAGTCAGGATCAGCGCTGATTTGATTCGAATTGATGGCCGCCGCTGTAGCAGCGAGAGTCGCTCCCTGCATGGCCAGTGAGAGCCCGCTTCCGCTCCGTTGATTGTCGAGCGTCGCTGGCGACGAGACCTCGGCTGTCGCTTCAGACAAGGAGTCGGAATTGCCAGCGGCGTTCCGCGAAGAGCCGAACGGCTGGAGCGGTTCTGGAGTCGCTGGCTCTGAGGCGTAAGGTCGCGGCGCTTCTGGTGAAAAGTCTGTCAAATCAGGGCGAGGCTGATTGGCCGGTTGCGCGTGCGATGATTCTGCAGTCGATGAAGAAACGTGACCTGGCACTGGCCGCTCATTCCGACGAGGCTCGTCGTTGACAACGGCAGAACCAACCACAGCAGAACCAACCGCAGCAGAGGCGGCTGGTCTTTCCTGATAGACGTTTGCGGACCTGCCTGCGGAAGTCGAGGAAGGGCTTTCAGTCGTCGGTCGTTGAGACACAAACGCTCGGCCCGACAGCTCTGGAGTTGGCTCGTCAAGAGGCACGGACGACGGATCGGTCAGCAATTGCTTGACGAAGACTTGTTCGTCAGGAGTCAGATCGACCTCTTCAGTCGGACCTTCCAGGTTGGCTCGATCCGGGTTGGCACTGATCGTGGGAACGCGTGCTCGTCCGGGAGCGGCTCCGTATTGATTGCCCGGAAGACCGGTCAATGGCTGCTGAACAGTCGGCCCTGTCGGGCGGATCGGCTGCGGAGCCGCTGCGGGTTGTCGACCAGCTCTGACCGGAACCGGCAGGTCGTCAGGCAGCCGCGACGAATCGACCACAGACGGATCGAAGGCCAGAATCGTTCCCGTCGAGAGTCGTGAATCTGGAAGTACTCGAACGCCCGGTCGCTGAGTGATTGCTTTCACCGAGTTAACGACACGCTCGTCGAGTCCCAGATGCCGAGTGACCCAGCGGATCGTGGACTTCTCAGCAGGGATTGTCATCACAACCGGGTAATCACGAAGTCCTGTGATGGCCACGGTGACATCGGCATCGGATTCGGCGGAAGAATTCTGGTTCCCGCGAAGGATGATCCGCCCCTGGTTGATCTTGCCGTCGACCACCAGAATGTCGCCAGACACCAGCCGCTCGGTCGATTCTCCATCGCCATAAAAGACGGACTGAACCATCCGACCGTTGCGGATAATTCGGATGGAGCCGGCAGCTGTCCGATTCAGGTTGCCAGCAAACTCGACGAACGACACTAATGACGGCGACGAGGTCGGCAGCTCATAGCAGTTCGGGTGCCCGATGTGCCCGATAATCGTGAAATAGTGAGGGCCGTTCGCCGATCGGGTAATACCAGCGTGCTGCTGCAAACCATTAAAGACCTGACCGAATACGACGTTTCCCTGCAGGCAAATTGCCGCAAAAATAGTCAGATTCAGCCAGATTGGTCGCACAACTGACATTCGTGACCGTCCTCTTGGCGAGGCAATCCTGTGAGGGGAACGGAACTCCAAGCTGGCAACAGACGCCAGAACGGAACGTGCAAGGCGTGGATACGCCTGCACAATCAGCAGCATCGTCAAACTTTGACACCAGACCTGAGCGAATCCGTCCTGCCGGCGGCTAGAATTCACAAAACCCCCACCACGACTGACAGATTCACGCCGCAGGTCATGCAGAACGTAAAGGCTGCCACGCCCGCACGTTTCGTCACGACCAGCTACCAGATTACGGTCAAATGGTGAATCCGGCATTCGGGAGTGGAAGGCTGAATGCCATACGGACAGAATGCCGCTCGTGGCGAACAGTGCTCGCTGATCCGGATTACTCTCGGACAAAAGACGAATGGCTACGAAAAAATTACGACTGATCCTGCTCAAGCGAGACAGCAGCGACCGCATCGAACGTGCGGCTCAGGAACTGACAGAGTTTCTGCAGTCTCAACCCGACACGGAGCTGCTCACGGTCACAGTCATCGAAGAGCTTGAC
>JADHNX010000305.1 GCA_016779365.1 Planctomycetaceae bacterium | reverse complement strand
GTGTCGCCGCGTCTGAACGGGCCTGATGGCCGGCTGCTTGACCCCATCCGTTTGCTGCGCTCAACCCGGAGTGTCCCATGCAGGTCACCGTTCGAGATCTGATGACGTCTCAGCCGCTCTTACTTTCCGAGCTGGCCACCGTGGAAGAAGCCACTCGCCGAATCCTCGAACGAGCCGTCGGCGAGGCCTACGTTGTTGACGACGACGGACGCCTGCTCGGTACCGTGTCTGATTTTGCGTTGCTCAAAGCCCGCATTCTCCTGACCGACGCTCAAGAGCCTGCCTCGCGGTTTATGAGCCGCAATATGCTGCTGCTGAAACCGGACATGCGGCTGGACCAAGTCACCGGCTACTTCCGCGAAAGCTGCTACCCGCGACTGGCTGTCGTGGAAAACGGTCGCGTCGTCGGCCAGTTGTCTCGACGAGACGTGCTGCGAGCAATGGTCGTCATTGAAGAGATCGCCCTGGCATCGGTCGACGATGACTTCGAGACTTCGTTATCAGTCTCAAACACCGCTGTCAGCCCCGAGACTGGCCTGATCCATCGCCTTGAGTCACCCGCCGCAACAGTATTGCCTGAACCTGCCTGCCTGCGATCAACGCCTGAACTCGACAGTTCTGAAACTGTTCGATCAATGAGTTCGCTGGCAACCGGGTAAGAAGCGAAGCGTGCGTCGGGACGCTCAACGACTTGTACTCACCGTGCGAATTCGATGTGCGCTTTCAGCGGTCGAGATGGAACAGTCGCTTCATGGCGTCGAGCAAGCCGTGCGGAGTTCCCTCGCGAGCTTCTTTGCGAAGCGCTTCCAGCGGCGGATGCAGCAGCTTGTTGACGATGCGTTGCACGCTGTACTCGACCATCTGCCGATCCTCGTCGCTGAGGTGCTGAAGCTTGGACGCCAATCGCTCAAGTTCTTCTTTGCTGATGTCGTGCCATTGCTCTCGCAGACGTTTGACGATCGGCCCGGTTGCACGGTGGTAAATATCGTGCATGAAGTTGTCGGTCTCGTCGTCGATGATCTTCAGAGCGTGGTCGATCTCTTTAACTCTCGCTCGGCGATTACGTTCGCAGGTCGCTTCAAGATCGTCGATGTCGTACAGAAAGACGTTGTCGTCGACATCGCCCGCGTCGGTGGTGAAGTCTCGTGGCGCGCCCAGATCGAGCACAAACACAGGCTTGCCGCCTCCCGCACGACGAGCGGTCCTGAATCGTGCGGCGTCGACGATCGGCTCCGTCGCGCCGGTCGTGCTGACAATTACGTCAGCCTTGCCAAGCCAGTCGTCGAGTGACTCATACGGCTGAGTTCTGGCTCCTTCAAATTGAGCGGCCAGTTTCTCAGCACGCTCCGGGCTACGGTTAACGACGACGATGTCCTGCGCACCTTCGCTCTTCAGGTACTGCAACGTTTCTTCAGCCATCTCGCCGGCACCGATAATCAACACGCACTTGTCGTCGAAACGGTCGAAGATGCTCTTGCCGAATTCACCAACCGCGACGCTGGCGATCGAGACTCGGCCTTCGACGAGTTTTGTTTCGGTGCGAACTCGGGCGGAAACCCGGATCGCTCCCTGAAACATCGCGTGCGTCAGGGGTCCACAGGCGTCGTTTTCCTGAGCCTTCTGATAGGCGTCTTTGACCTGGCTGACAATCTGCGGCTCACCCAGGACCATGCTGTCGAGACTCGACGAAACCTGAAACAGGTGCCGGACGGCGTCGGGACCAGTACGTTCGAGAAAGTCTTCGAAGAACTCGTTGATCGGAACGTTGTGAAAGTCCGCAAAGAATTCCGCCAGTTCGCGATGCGACGGCGTGTCGTCGGGAGATTCCTGCGCGGTGTAAACCTCAACACGGTTACACGTCGAAAGGACAACCGCCTCGACATCAGGAAAGCGCGTCCGCAATTCTCCATAGGCGCGCTGCAACCGCTCGGCCGGAAACGCAAGACGTTCCCGGACGGAAAGATTCGCCGTCTGATGGTTGCAGTAAACGACCTGAAGAAACACGGGAGATGCAGCAGGCTCGTGGCCCGCCGTTTCAGGGAGGGATGGTTCAGTCACAGTCGCGGCGGATCGGAATCGGAGTTTCAACTCCGCCAGACGAACCCGCGATTCTATCGGGGAATCCGTTCATTTTCTTCCGTAAGCCGGCAACGTCGATTCACTAACGAATTTAGCTGCGGAAAGCGGTTTCGTAACCGGAACCTTGCGAACAGTTTGCCACGAGGTTAGGAAGGCGCCACTGACGGGAGAGTTTGGCTGTCCCGTTACAATTGGCAGCAAAACACCGCGTGCGGCTCGCGCAGGATTGGCGAGAGAAAGTGCTTCGATGTCCAAAGTCTGGAGATTCCCACCGTACGACGAAGGAGTCGTTCAACGACTCGCGTCAGAGCTGAAAAAGCCAGTTCTGATTGCACAGATTCTGGCCGCACGAGGCTTCGAAAACGGCGAACAGGCCAGCGAATTCCTGTCCGCTCGACTGGTCGACCTCCACGCTCCCGAGCTGCTGCCGGGGGTGCCGGAAGCAACCGATCGAATTGTCGCGGCCATCGCCGCCAAACGCCGAATCACCATCTACGGTGATTACGACGTGGACGGCGTGACGTCGACGTCGATCCTCTGGCACTGCCTCACGCTGCTGGACGCGACCGTTGACTACTACATCCCGCACCGGCTGGATGAAGGTTACGGTCTGAACTCAGACGCCATCCGCCAGCTTCATGAAGACGATCCAACGAGACTGGTCATCACCGTTGACTGCGGCATCACCAGTGTTGACGACGCGGCCATCGCGAAAGAAATCGGCCTCGAGCTGATTATTACCGATCATCACAACATGGTGGAAACGATTCCCGAGGCAGCCGTCGTCGTCCATCCCCGGCTGCCGGGCACGGATTATCCGTTCGGCGACCTCTGCGGAGCGGGCGTTGCGTTCAAGCTTGCCTGGGCAGTCTGCAAGAAAATGGGCGATGGCGAAAAAGCATCGCCTCGCATGCGCAACTTTCTGATGTCAGCAGTCGGGCTGGCGGCAATCGGCACCGTCGCTGACGTCGTTCCGCTGGTTGGCGAAAACCGGATTATCGTGCGGTATGGTCTGGCGAGTCTGCTGGAACTGTCCAGCCCTGGCTTGAAGGCGCTGATGAAAATCGCGGGGTCTGATGATCAGAAAGTGCTCACGTCAGAAGACATCGGATTCGGGATCGCCCCGCGCATCAACGCTGCCGGTCGACTGGGACAGGCGCGGCTGGCCGTCGAACTGCTGACGACCGACGACAAAGAACGAGTCGTCGCGCTGGTCGAATATCTCGACCAACTCAACAACAACCGGAAAACGGTTGAGCGGAGAATTCTCCGACAGGCGAAAGAACTGGTCGCCGACCATCCGGAGTGGCTCGAACAGAAAGCTCTGGTGCTGGCTCATTCCGACTGGCATCCGGGCGTGATCGGAATCGTTGCCAACCGGGTCGCCGAACACTTTGAGCGACCAACAATTCTGATCTCGTTGCACCGTCCTGACGAACCGGGTCAGGGATCGGGCAGATCGTTCGCGGGTTTCGATTTGCATTCCGGCATGAAGCATTGCCAGCAGCATCTGGTTTCGTTTGGTGGCCACAAGGTAGCGGCGGGTTTGAAGATCGATCGGGAAAACATCGACGTCTTCCGAGCGGACCTGTGCGAGTACGTCGCGGCGAACCACGAAGTCAAATCGAGTGACGTTGAACTTTCTGTCGATGCCGAAGTCCGCCTGGCCGATCTGACACATCGAGCAATCACCGGACTCGAAGAGCTGGGTCCCTTCGGGGCATCCAATCCGCGTCCGATGTTTGCTTCAACCAGGGTCGAAGTCTCCGGCAAACCCAGAAAGATGGGCGAAGGAGAACGGCACCTGGATCTGCGAGTTCGGCATTACGGAACCACGCTGCGAGCCGTCGCGTTTGGCAAAGGAGAATGGGCTGACGAAATCGCCGAAGTCGATGGCCCGATTTCGATCTGCTTTGCGCCGGTAATCAACCGGTTTCGAGGTCGCGAGAACGTCGAAATACACCTCATTGACTGGCAGCCTGCGAACGCGGCGTCGCCAGCATCAAGAACAGAAGCGTCGGAAGTTTCGACGTAAGCGGCGAATCTGTCATTCTGATTCGGCGGTGCGAGTTGACATCGACGCGGGCGACCTTACTTTTCAGGTTCTGATGACGTTAAGTGCTGACGGTTCTGATCAGCACGCAGGGAAGCACATTCAGCACGAACGGAGAACGGCGATGACGCAGTCGGCAGCGGACGGTTCAGCAGCAACTCGACGCGGAATTCTTCTGGCGGGTGGATCGGGCACTCGGCTTCACCCGGCGACTCGAGTTGTCAGTAAGCAGCTTCTGCCGGTTTACGACAAACCGATGGTCTACTACCCGCTGACCACGCTCATGCTGGCCGGCATTCGAGACATCCTCGTTATCAGCACGCCGCACGACCTGCCGCTCTATCAGCGTCTGCTGGAAGACGGTTCGCAGTGGGGTCTGAATCTGCAGTATGCCGAGCAGCCGAATCCAGGCGGTCTCGCTCAGGCATTCCTGATCGGCGAATCGTTCGTCGGTAATGGTCTGTCGAGCCTGGTGCTGGGCGACAATATCTTCTACGGCCAGAACCTCAGTCAGTCATTACAGAGCGCGAGCCGCCAAACGACAGGGGCGACAGTCTTTGCCTACCATGTCAGCGACCCTGAGCGATACGGAGTTGTCGTACTTGACGAAGCGGGCAAGCCGACGGAGATCGAAGAAAAGCCGAAAGTTCCTCGATCGAACTTTGCCGTTACCGGCCTCTACTTTTATGACAAAGACGTTGTCGAAATCGCGAAGAGTCTGAAGCCGTCGCCGCGCGGCGAACTGGAGATTACCGACGTCAACCGGGTTTACCTCGAACGCGGCGACCTTGAAGTTGAAGTCTGGCGACGCGGTACGGCCTGGCTCGACACCGGCACGCATGATTCGCTGATCGAAGCCGCTCAGTTTGTGAGCGTGCTGGAATCCCGGCAGGGTCTCAAGATCGCGTGTCCGGAAGAAATCGCCTGGCGAATGAAGTACATCACTGACGAGCAGGTCCAGAAACTTGCCGAACCGATGAAAAACAACGGCTACGGTCAATACCTGCTTCACCTGCTGAGCCATTCAGCCAGCCATACCGCCCCAGGTTTTATGAAGGGCTGACGACACTTCCGCCGCAACTGACGCCGCGTCATGGATGCAAGACACGGCTTGCTGACAGTCTGTTGGATAATTCAACAGGCTATTCAGCTGAGGAATGCGTCTGAAATAACTTCCCTGTTTCGTGGTGAAGATTCCTAACCACAGAGGCACAGAGATCACAGAGAAACATCTCCCATGGGAAACTCTGAGTTCTCTGTGCCTCTGTGGTTAATTTCTGCATTGTCAATTCGGGAAGTTCTTCTGAACACGTTCCTAAGCGGTTGCTGGCAGGGCACGTCTTCTGGCGGCAACGCGAGCCGACTGCTGTCGTATCGTTGCGACTTGCTCGTTGTGCCTGAGCTGGTAGTTCAGAATCGACGCACAGATCATGAACGGGACGTACTGAAAGCTGGTCATCAACATCGTCATCGTGCAGAGGGCCAGCATGTGGCAAAACAGCATGACGGCCGCAGGTTTCTGGCCAGAGCGAAAGCTCGAAACGATCAGCATTCCAAACCCGGTCCACTGAAGCATCGCCGCCGGGAAACCGACAATCAGTAACATTCCAATGTGAAAGACATGGACGGTGTTTCCGAAGTGCTGCTGTAATTCTTTGGTCGTCCCTTCCGTACCCATCCCGATGATCGCGCATCGCGATAGGTAACGAAGCGAAAATCTGAGCGTTGACGTTCGTTCGTAAATCGAGAACCCCGCTTTGTCGACTCGGTAGGTGACGGTGTCATAGACACGGTTTGTCGCGTTTCGGATCCGGGGCGAGACCGTAAACAGCCCGGCACACATGGCCAGCACGATTGCGGCCACGACAAGAACTCCGCGACGGTTGGGCTCCTTGAACAGGTAATAGGAAAGCCCGACGCTGGCAAAAATTGTTGACTTCGCGAGCGTCGCCAGCAGCCCGAGTACCAGCACCAGCAGAAACACCATCCGCTTGCGATAGTCGGGAACGTAGAGCAGCAACGCAAATACCGGCGAGAGTGACAGGCACAATCCGCTGCAACTGATACTCAGACCGGCCGAGCGGATTGCCCCTCCAGACAGTGCCCAGATTGATTGGTTTCCGACCTGGCCAACGAAGCCTCCCAGTTGCAGACCTCCGACGATCGCGCTGACGCTCAATGAGAACAGGAACCCGGTAATCAACGTGCGAGGCCGAAAGTTCACGAACGCAACCCATCCGAAGGGCAATACAACACCAAAGATGTAGACCGCCTGAGCGACGCCGATAATTGAACCATCTGGATCGGCCACCTGCGAAAGCACGATCAGCGGCAGCGAGGCCAGTAACGGAATCTGCCAGCCTCGAATCTTTCCCACATAATCGATATTCAGCAGAATTGCCGGCAGCAGAAGCAGATCACCAAACGTGATGCTCTGAGCGGCTGGACGCAGCGCGGGCCACGGCAGCATCAGCAGCGCTGCGAAAGCAAAGACCTGTTGGAGACGTCTGGCCTGCATGCGATTTTCAAACGAATGGATTTTCAAACGAACGACGAAGACCAGACACGACACCATTCAAGGATGG
>JADHNX010000304.1 GCA_016779365.1 Planctomycetaceae bacterium | reverse complement strand
TGACGAAATTCTCAACCACCTGAAACGACCAGCCGCCTGTCAGCCCCACGTTCGAAAGCAGGTTGCCCTGAATCGGAAACGGACGCAGCTCGACCGGCGGACTAAAGTCGGTTCCCTCTGTGAACACTGCCACCTGGGCACCGGTCCCGATGTTAAGCAGAACGCTGGAGTGACGATCCGCGACGCTGCCCAGGAAGCTCGCCTGGTGATCGCCAATCGGCACGGAAACCGGAACGCCAGACAGCACGCCGTGAACGTCGCTTCGCGAAACAAACCCCGCCGGCCGATCGGCTTCGAAAATTGTCGGCAGTTGCTCCCGCCGAAATTCCAACCCGGCCAGAACCTCGTCGTCCCAGTCTCGGCTGGCGACATTCATAATGCCTCCGGACGCCGCGACGGACGGATCTGTTTGAAGTTCGCAACCCGTGAGCATCGCGACGAACAGGTCCATAATGAAGCACGCTCGACCGTTCGACGGAACTCGCCCCTGCTGACTCAACCAGAACAGCGTTGTCCCAAGAAACCCCGAATTCAGTCGGCATCCCAGTTTCGTGAGAGAACCTTCACCGCAACGACTTCGAGCATCCTGCACCCAGCTCCCGTTACGACCGGAGACCAATTCGTTGCCTCGCTGATCCTGCCAGTTGATCAACGGCGTCAAAGGTCTCAAATTCTGATCGACCAGCACCATGCCGTGCTGCTGCCCGGTCACTCCGACGCAGCTAATCTCGCGACTTTCAACGGCTGGCACTTTGACGATTTCGTGGAGGCACCCGAATCCACTTCGCAAAACGGCCTCGACATCCCACTCGGACCGTCCGAGCTGGCGATCTTCGTCCGACGTAATGTTGCCTCCCGTCGGACTCGCCACGGATGCGACGACGTCGCCCGACTCAGAATCAACAGCGATGCAGGTCGTTTTTGTCGTTCCCAGATCGATCCCCAGCAGCAGCGACATTCCTCAACACTCCAGCAACAACCGAACGATGAAATTTCGACAGGAGCCACCAACCGACGAATCAATCCAGATACTGAATGCGTTTCTGCATCTCAACATTGAAGCTCTGATACCGAGTTACCAGGTTGCCCGCTGAAAACAGGTTCGACTTGATGGCTTCCAGATCTTCAGCCCCGATCGCGTTCTTGAAAATCGGAGCGAAATACTGCCGCCCCAGTTCCGAAGGCTGAAATCGCTGCTCGCTGTACAGAGACTGATGAACTTCCCGAGCGTGGATGACGCCCCACTGGTCTCGCAGTTTGTTCGCCGAAAGTTCATCCAGCGTGAAGCCCGCTTCACCCGACCAGTTCAGCGTTGCAAGATAATTGTTGTGTTCGCGGTCCAGGATCTCGACAGCCTTGCCACCAAGCTGAGCCCCGTAAAAACGATCAAACAGGATCGGTCGACCGCCCCGCTGAGTGTGTCCGATCTTTCGAGTGAACACCGCCGACTTCGCGTCGTCATGACGTTGATTCTTGCGGAAGTACTCGTCGCCCAGTTCCTGCACAAGAATTTCGGCAAGTCGTTCGGCAGCTCCACTGAAAAGAATATTCCCGGCGGGATCGACACTTTTCGACTTCGCACCAAGCTGCCCTTCGGCATCCTGCACTCCTTCGCCGATCACAATCACCGCGTGCTTCTGCATGTCGTAAAGTTCGCGCACGCGGCTGATCAACTTCGGATAATCCAGCTCGACTTCCGGAATCAGAATCATGTCCGGCTGCCCATAAGCGGATCCAAGTGCAATGTAACCAGAGTCCCGGCCCATCACTTCGATGATGGCGATGCGGCGATGACTTTCCGCCGTCGTGCGAATCCGTTCGATACTCTGCGCGACGACAAACACCGCGGTCGCGTACCCTGGCGTCACATAGTTGACCGTCTCGTCGAGCGATAAAGCTTCTCGCGTTGAAACATGCCGATACCCGTCGTGAATGGAATCGTTCTTGTCCTTGACCCATTCGTTGGGCTCGTCGATGTAGTTCAGTCCGAGGTCGTTATCGATCGTCTTCGGAGCCAGCACGCAGGGAAAGTATTCGCTCAACGGTTGCATCGCATTGATCGTTCCATCGCCCCCGATGCAGATCAGCCCGTCAATTTTGAGCTTCTCCATTCTCGAAGCGACGGACTTCAACTGCTCTTTGTCGTCGGCGTCGATGTAAGTTCTCGACGCGCCAATGATCGTACCGCCCAGGCAGGGGTCCAGTTCCGGAATGGTCGAGAACAACGGATTCAACCGCACGTGCGGCAGCTTCGGACTGACCATCCCGCCGAAGCCTTTGATCAATCCGTAAATTTCGATGCCGAGTTCATTGGCCTGCTGAACGGCCCCGTACAACGTAGCGTTAAGAGCAGGCGTGTCGCCGCCCGCGGTCAGAATTGCAATCCTTTTCATCGTGAATCCTTTTCGATTGTTGACCGCCTGAAATCCTTCGAGCGAAATGAATCATCTTGAGGCGGGTCAGCAAACAATTACCATCCCCGCAGCATCAGCGGAACGGGCGTAACAGAAAGTAGTGACCTTCCGACTGCGAGTCATATCACAGATGATTCGTCCAGGCTCTCGACAATTCTACGAAAAGTGCGATCGACTGATTCGGAGACAGGAAAATGAGATTTCTGGCTGGTTGTATTTGCTCAGCGGTACTCGGCAGTTTCTTCACCGTCTGGATGCTCGACGGCCGTCATGCTGATCACGGCATGGCTGTCGCGCAGGACCTGAATGCTCAGGCCGGGCCGCTGTTCCCGCT
Organism: Planctomycetaceae bacterium; assembly: GCA_016779365.1. Lineage (GTDB taxonomy): Bacteria > Planctomycetota > Planctomycetia > Planctomycetales > Planctomycetaceae > JABMPE01. The sequence continues at coordinate 3,970 of JADHNX010000304.1, read as the reverse complement.
CGAAGTTCCTCGCGCCACACCCAGGAATGTCGAGCAGTTCTTCAACGCCGAAGGGCTGACTTCCGAAGAAGCCATCAACGTTGCGGTCTACGAACAGCTTCACAGAAGCGTCGTCAACATCACAACTCGCAGCACCAGGGTGGACTCGTTCTTTTTCACCGAGCAAACGTCAGAAGGAACCGGATCGGGATCGGTCATTGACCGCTCCGGTCATATTGTCACCAACTGGCACGTTGTCGCTGATGCTCGCAACATCGGAGTGACCCTGTTCAACGGCGACACCTACGAAGCCCGCGTCGTCGGTTACGACCCGCCCAACGACATCGCCATCATTAAGATCGACGCTCCAGAGAACGCGCTGTTTCCCATCACGATGGGCGACTCCAGCAAGCTGAAAGTCGGCATGCGGGTTCTCGCGATCGGCAACCCGTTCGAACTGGAAAGAACGCTGACCACCGGCATCGTGTCCAGTCTGAATCGCTCGATCCAGGTCCAGGAGAACTGGTCAATCAAATCGATTATCCAGATCGACGCGTCGATCAACCCCGGCAACTCAGGCGGCCCACTGCTGGACCTGCACGGTCGACTGATCGGCATCAACACAGCCATCGCCAGCCGCACCGGACAAAGCGCCGGCGTCGGGTTCGCCATTCCCGTTAATCTGGTCTCGCGAGTCGTTCCCGAGCTGATCACTCACGGTCGAGTCTACCGCGCGGAAATCGGCATCCAGCGAGTCTTCGAAACCGAGAACGGTCTGCTCGTCGAACAACTGACTCCCAACGGCCCCGCCGAACAGGCTGGCGTCAAAGGACCGACCCTGCTCCGCCAGCGCCGAGGCCCGTTCGTTTTCGAACGCCTCGACCGCAGCACCGCCGACCTGATCGTCGCCGTCGATGGCAAAGCCGTCAAAACCGTCGCCGACTTCCGCGAAGCCATCGAAAGCCTCAATCCCGGCGACACGGTCCAACTCACCGTTCTGCGAAAAGACCAGCAACTCAACATCCGAGTCCAACTAGGCGGCGGCCCCCCCAAACCCAAAGCCTCGGGAACGCGTCTTTAGCGAAGTTGTTGCCGAAGGTCCAGCAGCGGGTCGCCGGAGCCTTCGAGTTTGATCTGGACGGTCATTTTTCCGGCGTTGCCGTCGTTGATTTTGTGCCAGGCGTCGCGGCAGCGGAGGAACAACTCGCCGTCGGTTTCGGCGGTGAAGGTGCCGTAGGCACCGAGTTCGAAGGGGTCGCTGAGTTTGTATTCTTTCGGATCGAAGATCGCTCCGATCAGGCGACCGCTGCCGTCTTCGGATCCGTCAGCGTCGACGAGTTCTGCCTCTTCGTCGACCTGCCATTTTCCGGAAGCGGAGTACTCATACTTCGTGCCGGCCTGAACTCGGCAACGTGACGCCTGCCAGCCGGCTTTCGACTGAATGGAACTCGTGAGTTTTCTTGAACCACGCGGCGAAGTGAACTTCGTTTTCCAGTCCCAGAAGACCAGGTCCGCGCGGTACCCAATGTCGAAGTGTTCGAGGAAGAAGAGGTACTCGAACGAAATCTCCTCCGCCATGTTTCCGTAGGTGCCATTAAACGAAGCTCGCTGTCCGGTCAGCATCGCCAGACCGAGCGGGCGGAATCGGTCGCGGTAATTCGGATTGTTCGCCAGCAGGTGACACAGTGCCCATCGCCAGGCGTAGTTCTGCCACGAATCGCCGGTGACCTCGTTTGAGTTCACGATCGCGTTCAGCGTCTTCGGCGACGTCGAGTGGATGTATCGGACAATGTTTTCGCCGCAATTGACACTGGCGTCGCCGTCTTTCCAGTAGGCTCCCATCTCGGCCATGCCCTCGGAATACCAGAGCGGCCCCGTTCGCCCGAATGTCTGCCCGCAGTAGGCATGCACGGCTTCGTGCTGAGGCGTTCCGCGATTCGCGTAGGCATAGACGATCGATTTCGCATCGAACTGCCGGCCCAGTGACCGCACCGTCGTCGCCGTCACGCCGGCCTTGCCCTGGATACTCGCCAGCCCGACCGGGGCGATCGAGTTGGGTGGCCAGTTACTCAGATCTTTGACGACGTAGCACTCGATCGTCTTGCGGTTCGGCTGTGCCCAGTACGTCGAGATCAACCGAAGCATCGTCTCGAGTCGTTCCAGCAAATCCGCAGCGTCTTTGTCGTTCAGATCGGTGTGGAGCAGAAAGTTTCGCGACTGAACGTCGCGTGGCGGAACGCTGGCAGGTTGAGGCTTTTCGTCGTCAGCTCTTCCGTCCTGAGCGAATCCGAAAGTCGAACACGCCGCCAGCAGACACAGCATCAAACCACCAATGAGTAGGAAACGTCCTGCACAGAATCTTCGACCAGACATCACAGCAACACTCCTCGCAGATTTGAACGACGGCGGCGTTCAGAAATGATGAGGAAGCCACACGGCTGAGTAAACGACACGCTGATCGCCCGAGTCCAGTTTGCTCAAATTCAAGTGTTTCAGTCCAGAAATCGTGCTCGCTCGGCGGGAGTTGGCAGGCGGCAGGTTTCTTTCTGGCCGAACAGGCGATACCGACTGCGGGCGACGGTCTTGTAGCCGAGGTCGCGAACCGGTTTCGGAATAAGCCACAGCAGCGTTCCCAGGATGCTCCACACACCTCCGAGCTGCCAGAAGATGCGGACAATCGCGCTGGAGCGAATCCGCCATCGGTTGCCGTCCAGAAAGACGACGGTGTCGAGTTTTTGCACGACGTCCTCGGGCAGCGATGCGGCGGCTGTTGCGCCTTGCAGCGGAGCGAAAACGATTTGACCGTGACGATCGTGCTTCAGGACGAAATCAACGAACCGGTTGCACAGTCCGCAGACGCCGTCGAAAAAGAGGATGGGTTTGGACTCAGCCGCGACTGTCATGATTTCTTTCCCGTTGAATTGACGAGGTACAGTACCGCCTTCGCCCCTCCGACTTAACGGGATTTTCGATCGGATAGCTGGCATACTCGCCGAAACGCGAACCAGCCGCCTGCGGAGTCTCCCAAAACGACAACCCGATCAGCAATCCGTTTTGCGAGCTGGCCTTGTGGCAGGTAGGCTGTCTTCGTTGGTGGTCGGTCCGAGCTTTCGGGGTTCGGACAGTTAAATGACTGGTTTCGAGGATTTCGACGGTGAGTGCGATCGCAACAAATCTGCGACCTCACACAAAGGCAGCCAGGCTGACTCGGCCGGTCGATGCTGCTGAGCCGACGGTCCGCGAGCACGGTCTGAAGACCACATTGTCGGCCTGCGCGATTTCGCTGGTGTTGCACGTGTGCCTGCTCACGGCCTGCGGATTAGTCTGGTACGCGCTTCCGAAGCCGGAAACCGGACCGCCAGGTGTCAATTCTCTGATGGCAACGTCGGATGCCGACGACCTGGCTGATGGCGAATTGCAGTTTGAAGAGTCGCTCACTCTGGCCGCTGTCACTCCGCCGCTGGCCACTGGCGGTCAGTCGATGGCCGAGTACCAAAGCCCGCTCACCAACCCGGAAGATTCGCTGATGCCAACCGGCGAGCAGATGTTGCTTAGCGCAAGCGCCATTGGAGTCCCCTGGCTGAACGCAAATGTTGGTGGAGCAACCACACCGGTTGACTCGGCGGCTGGATCACTCGATGACCTGGGCGATGGCGACGGAATCGGCGACTCGTCAGGCAGTGACGCTGCGGATTCGTTCTTCGGACTACGACCGATTGGCCGTCGCACCGTGTACGTCCTCGACTGTTCCCGCAGCATGAACCATCCTCACAACACTGAAGCAAAAACCCGCTTCAAGCGAATGAAGCTCGAACTGATCAAGTCGATCCAAGGACTGGGTCCCGAGTCGGAATTCTTCCTGATTTTCTTCAACGACTTCGCGATTCCGATGCCGTCACCGGTCCCCGTCCAGGCGGTCGAGCAACCCAAGCTGAAATTTCTCCACTGGATGAAGGACCTGAAGGCCGACGGCAACACCGAACCGCGAATC
>JADHNX010000303.1 GCA_016779365.1 Planctomycetaceae bacterium | reverse complement strand
CAAGAGTGCTGCAGATCAACACCATTCGCCTGGGAGGTTCTTCTTGCTCGCCTCCGAACGATGGGCTCATCGATTCTAGCAGCGGCAACGCAACCGCAATGCCGGAAGCCTTGAGGAGTGTGCGGCGTTGTAGACGAGTTTTCATTATCGATGCCTGAACATTCTGCTAGAGATGACGTGATGGATGAGATCGCGCAGCGGATACCCGTCTTCGCTCGTGGACGCCAAGATTCGCTCGATCTCTTCTCGGTCTGCAAATTCGATTTCTCCACCGGTTGAGAATACGACCAGCTTGGAGACTAGGTTTCGCGCGAGCTGCTCTTCCGATGCTCTCAAGTGCTGCTTGAATTCCCGGAAATCTTCAAAGCGAACACCGCCTTCCGTCACGCCCGATGCATCCACGGGAAGCCCAAGGTCGTAGTCCTTGTGCAAGAACCGAAGTCCCGCATTGAGTTCACGCTGGACGCCTTTGCTATTGCGATACCGTTCTCGAAAATTCCCAACGGGGTCAAAACACTCCATCGCAAGTCCAGGTGGATCAATCCTGCGGTGGCACGATGCACAGGTTTCGATCTCCTGGTGTTTTTGCAGCGTCTCGCGAATGGTCGTTGCCCCACGCGTGTCTGGCTCGATGGAGCCCACGTTAGGCGGCGGCGGACTCGTCGGTACGCCCAGCAGGTTGGTGAGAATGAAATTTCCACGGCGTACGGGTGAAGTGGTCGTCCCGTTGGCAGTGACCTTCGCAATCGAAGCATGTGCCAGGATTCCCCCGCGTACGTTATCTAGGGGCAATTCAACCTTGCGAATGTGTTCTCCTTCGACACCCGGGATTCCGTAGTGTTCTGCCAAGCGTCGATTGAGAAACGCAAAATCTGATTCGATGAGATTCGCCACGCCTAGATTCGCGTCAATCAAATGCGCGAAGAACTGGCGAGTCTCAGCAAGCATGCTCTGTCGAAGTACATCGTCGTACTCAGGGTACAAGTAAACGTCGGGAGTGGTCGCGTCGATGTGGTCGAGATCCAGCCACTGATCGAGAAAGGCCTCGACGAAGCGGTCAAACTTCGGGTCATCAAGCATCCGGCTTATTTGTTTCTCCAAGTTTTTTGGTTCCGACAGTAGCCCTTCTTCAGCGAGGCGATTTAGTTCTTCATCGGGAATACTGCGCCAAAGGAAGTAAGACAGTCGAGTCGCCAGATCCTGATCGTTCAATACTCCAGGACCGCCCGCTAGATAGAGCAACTGTGGTGAGATCAGGATGGTGCGGAGCGGAATCCGAGCCGCGTCAACCAAACTGCTTTCTGATTCCAGCCTGGATATAGCGAGCGAGACCAATTCATCCAGTTCTTTCTTGGTGGGGGCTCTGCGAAACGCCTTACGCGCGAACTCTGCGGTCAAACTTCGAAGAGACTCTTCTGGTGTCACGGTAATCGATGGTTTGTATCCATCTTTGACACCAAAGAATCCCAAAATGCCTTCTCCAGTCGATTCCCAATTGACATTGGGAAACAGATCTTGAGTCCGTTGCGGCGGCCATGTGTCTTCTAACGGGCCTTCAACGGTTACCTCGCGAATCTTCACACCTTCACCACCAAAGGTGCTTGCGGGCTGCCCGTTGTAGATCACGCGTCCATCGGTTGCCGGATCTAATTCGTCTGCACTGACATAGATGTAATCATCTGGACGCAAATAGGTAACGGTTTCAACGTCCCGATAGTTCCTTTCATCGACAAGATCCCACGCCGCAATCAACGCACTATCACCTTGCTGATCGTTCTGGCGTTTCAAACTCAAAGTGATGGAGGAACGAGGCTGATGCGCAGCCGCCTTGATTCGGAGTCGATATCGCCCCGCAACTGGAGGACGGAATCCAGAGGCGTCGCTGCGGAATACGAAATTCTCTCCGCGAAACGTCACGACGTCTTGATCGGTTTTGAAAATCGTTCCACCACCGCGACGGACGGGCCGGTCTACCCACATCTGAATGTAGGGTGAGTGAAAATAGTTGATTTTGCGCGGCGACATCATCGGCTTTTCACCAACTTGAATCGCCTCGTCGAGTGCATGGTCGGCTGCATTGAGCAAACTACGCACATGAACGCTTGACATTTCTTGAGACCTTGCGACGACGTCAAAGCCTGATGCTTCGTTCTCGGGAGGCAAGTGCTTGGCGATATTGCCACCGATCCCCAACAAGTCGTGAAGCGTATTCTCGTACTCTTGCCGACTTAGTCGTCTGGAAGGAACACGCCCAATCTCTTGCTGGCGTAGGCGATTGACTCTTGTGAGTTCCGTTCGAAGATCTGATAGCCAGGCTCGACGAGACTCCGCATTTGGCTGGGGATCGGATTCAGGAGGCATCTCATGCCGCTCAACACGATCGAACACCTTCACCCACGTGCGAAAGATATCTTCGTTCTCAAGGTCGAACCCTAGCGAAGTCAAGTCCAAACTCGTATCCGTATCCGCATCGTGGCATGCGACACAGGATTCTTCGATGAATACGGTAAGATCCGCGTCCCAGTCAGCCGCCGTAGCAAAAGCCTGCGATAGAAAGATAAGCAGAATCGTGACTACGAGCTTCACTTGCCATCCTCCTTGAATGCGTAAATAGCCGAGTGGGTTCGCACGTAGAGGCAATCGCCCAATACCGCAGGAGTTGCATAGACACCTTCACTCATTTGGTTCGAAGCAATCATCTTGGCTGTCTCGCCAAGCGTCATGACGACGATTCGGCCGCGTCCATCAGCAATGTAAATCCGCCCTGCCGCGATGATGGGTGAAGCGTAGTGTGTGCCATTTCCACCGGTGCGTTTGCGATAGACTCGCTCACCAGATTCCAAATCAATGCAGGTCAATTGCCCACCGTTCTTAACGAGATAGACGTAGCGTCCATCACTGATTGGTGAAGGCACCTCGGGTATTCCCTGTGTTTCCAAGGTGACTACTTCATCGTCCGCCAGCACACCGTCGCTGTCGGCCGGTAGCGAAAGCAAACCGTGGTTTTTGTAACCGCTTCGGAACCGTTCGATATCTTGCATTTGTCGCTTCCATTCGTCCGCACTGATTCCTTCATCGTTGTTGCGGTCGACACTTCGAAAGCGAATGGAAGCACCGTTCTCCGGAGCTTCGATTCCTTCTGGCCGATGAAAGATCCAAAGCTTCGGAAACTCTGATTGCTGAATGACACCATCCGAGTTGGCATCGTGGCCTTCAACCAGCTTGGGAAAGTCGGGGAATTCAGGTCGCAATGCAGGTTCGCCCATTTTGTTCCATGCTGCGACAATAACGCGTCCACGCACAAATAGAGGCGTGCTGGTTGCAGTTGTCGCGCACTTTGTTACCCACCGCTGCTCGCCCGTTTCTATATCGAAACCTTGCACCGCGCGGGCGCCGTGAAGAACTAGCAGGTCATCTTGAACAATCGGAATCGCGGTGCAAGCGAGTTCCGCATGAAAAGGCTCTGCCTGAAGCGTCTTCCAAAGTTCCGTGCCAGTTCGCTTATCAACAGCCAACAAGAAATGGTCGACAAAGTTTCCTCGGTAAAGAATGACTTTGTCATCCGCGATGATGGGTGAAATCGCATTTCCGGCGTAGGATTTGGTGCATGGCAGCGGTAAGTCCCACTCCTTGTTCCCATCGAAATCAAAACAGACAAGACCATACGAGCCGAAGTAGGCGACGACACGTTCGCCGTCGGTCGCTGGCGTACTGCTCGCAGGATTGAAAGAAGGGTGGCCGCGTTCGATCTCTTTTGCATCAACCGCTCTCTCCCAGCGAATCTCCCCTCGATGCCGATCAATCGCGACGACGCTGAGCCGTTTCTCGTTCTGGTCAAAGGTAGTCAGGAAAATCAGATCGCCGCTGACGATTGGCGAACTATGCCCCGACTTTATTTCTAATCGCCAGAGTAAGTTGTTTTCGGGGCCAAACTGTACCGGCGGATTAGCGTCGGACGCCACGCCTGCCCCATTCGGGCCGCGAAACTGCGTCCAATCGGCTCGAGCCAGTGCCCCACCGAATAGCAAATACCAGCACGACGCGCCAGCGAGTGAGATCAATCTCCAATCTAGAGTCGTCCGGAGATTCCTCGCACTATTTGCTTCGCTTACTCGCTTGCGCTTCGTGCTAGTTCTCATTGACTGGCTCCGCTTGTTTGGAGGTATGCCAGCAAGTTGTAAATTTCCTCTTCCGTAAACGTGTCCAAAAGTCCCTCCGGCATGGTCGAAACATCAGAGACCCGGCGTTGTTCGATCGCCGACTTCGCGATCAATTCGGTCTTTTCCGGCTTGAGTAGATTTGGGATGAAGCGAATGGAATCTGCGGTCTCTTCGATTACCAAGCCAGTGAGCAGGCGACCGTCATCGACCAGAATTAACTGTGTTTGAAAGTCCTTGTGGATCTCACTCGATGGTTTGACGACCTGTTGCAGCAGCTTTGCCCCGCGGAATCGTTTGGTGACATCCGTCAGATCCGGGCCAAGCTTCTTTTCGCCGGGTCCAATGTTATGGCACCGGCTGCAGGTTGCTTGCTCAAAGACGAGTTTTCCTCGATCAAGATTGCGCTGGCTTAGGTTATTCGGCGCGTCGCCAAAATAGTGATGTTGCCACTTCTCCACGAAGCGACGTTCCACGGGTACGTCGCTGGTGGCCACGTGCTCGAGGATTCGTATAAACATCTTTCCATCGCGGCTGCGTGAAGGATTTGCCTGGCGAAATTCGTTCCAAAGCTTTCCAACGAGGCCGCGATTCTGAGGTGGCATTTCGGCCATCCGTTTGTCGACGTATTCTTGATGCGGCATCGTTCGATAGGCTGCGGGCATTTCCGCTTGGTCGATCTTTGCAAACAAGGCGGTGTTGTCACTTTGTGTGGGGCGGTTCGTCTTCGCCGCAGTGGCGAGATTTCCGATGTCATGATTGCCGTCGTAATGTTTTGGTGAAAGTTTGATGCCTCCGCCTTCTGGCAGTACCTTCGGTAGGGAAATACGGATCACCGCTCCAACACCGCGTTCCATGTGACGAGCTGGGCCTGACGTGCTGGTCCAAACATTGCCGTCGTCATCAAACTCGATTTCCCGCGTGTAGGAAACTCGCGTGGGCAGACGGTATTCGACCAGAGTCTCAGTCTTTGGATCGAAGCGGTTGATGGTGTCGTTACCGGTGCCGCACACCCAAACGATACCATCTTTGTCGACATTCAGCGCGTACGGAATCTGGTTTTCGGCATCGGGCAGCTCGTAGACCGTCCAGTGTTCGGTGTCGGGATTAAACTTTGCGAAGACGCCGGAACCAAAACCTGGCACCCAGACCATTCCATCGGGTGCGATGTGCAAACGACGAGGGCCTCGGAAGGGCGGGTTCCATTCCTTGATGTCGCCGTCAGGAGCGGTCGGATTGATTCGACCGATGCGGTTTCCATTCAGCTTGGAATACCAAATGGTTCCATCAACGGGCGAATAGTCAATTCCGTACGGCGTGATGCCTCGCGATTCACCGCGCCCCGCACCCATCGCCTGTCCTGCACTGAGCAGTTTGTATTCCTTCACGAAGTGGGTTTCGGGGTGGATGGAATAGCACGAATTGGCGCCTGCGTCGGTGTACCAGATCAGCCCTTCCGGATCCTCTGGGTTGATTCGCAGCGTGTGGGGATAACTACCGCGTGGTTTGGGAGCCTCCGCACTGCTGTAGGTCTCGAACTCTTGTGTTTCGACGTCATAGCGCACCATCTGGCCCGTTGCGCACATGGTGGTCCACATGCTGCCATCGTTGGCGGTTTCGATTGAGTGAGGGCCATATGTGCCACGTGGGTATTGCTGTGCTCGCTGCGCTCCGGTCCTTGGATCGAGTACGAGCAAGCGATGCTGGCTGATATTTACCGCGTAGATGTTGCCGTCTGGGCCAATTTCCAAGTCGTGGAAGGAACCTTTCAGTGGTTCATCCAATTCCCACATGGTGATTGTTGCAGCTGCTGCAGCTCTGGTGGGCGGAGGTGGCGGTTGAAACGCAGGCCATTTCTTTACGGCATCATCTTTGTAGGTCTCCATCAAACGCTGAACGATGGTGTTCTGCGTGTGCGGATAAAGACCACCAAACCCATCCATGCGACGAATCATCGTCTCCCAGTCGACGGGCTCCTCGGGTGTTCGGAATCCGACGGTACCGATCTGATGACAGTAGGAACACATCATCTTGAAGTTCATGCGATCGCGCGGGTCGTCGAATTTCAACATGCTCAGCGCGCTGCTTGCAGGACGCTGCAGTTCGAGTTCTTCACCTTCGGCCAGACGGGTTTTGATCGTAAGGTCTTCGGTTCCGGGAGCCACATCGGATCGCCACTCGTCTGCAATTCCCATCAGTCGTGTCCGCACGTGATGATTCACGCTGCGAAGCCCGTTGATGCTGAATGTTCCATCATCCCCGGTAAAGACTGAGATCCACTTGCGGTGTTCGTCATCAATCGCCGAGACCATCACGCCAGCAACTCCCTTGCCGGATTCATCCACGATTCTGCCAGCGATCGCATTCGTCTCAGTAGCGCTGGCCTGACTGGCAAAGCCAAGCACCAAACATACCAGCACGCAGCGCAAGCTAGTGAATCGGTTCTGAATTCCGCACACTCGCTTGCGCTTCGTGCTGGTATCAGGTGACGGATGTTGTGGCAGCATCGTTTTCATTTAATATCTCCAGTCGTGTCCAACACGGTGGCATTTAGGATGAGTGGG
>JADHNX010000302.1 GCA_016779365.1 Planctomycetaceae bacterium | reverse complement strand
GTACACCACCTTGCCACCCGGTGGGACGCAGGACTCGGACTTCTCCGTTCAGGCCAGACTGTTGCCTTACGTTGAACAGGCCAATCTTCTGGGGCTGCTCGATTTCACGCAGCCTGCATTCAGTGGTGGATGGAGTGGCAAGACACCGAATTCACTTTTTGTCGCGGCATTTGAAACTCCAATTCCGGTTTTTCTGTGTCCCAGCGACCCTGCACCGTCGCAGCAGCAGGCGAACGGGTTCACGTATGGTGGCCTCAGCTACATGAGCAGTTTCGGAAGCGGTCAGCAGACCAATAACGACTTCCGCTGGCCGACCGACGGAGCGGTTTTCGAACATTCCAGCGTTCGACTGCGGGACTTCACCGACGGCACTTCCAATTCCGTCATTATGAGCGAAACAGTTCGTAGCGTCGGAGCCGACATGGTCCTGCCATCGGGGGTGACGCCTGCGTTTCCTTACCAGTTCACTCTTAACGGTTCATCCGGAGTCAGCTCGGCACTGAATTCCGTGCCGGGGATGGCGGCCACTGGTGGAAGCTGGTCCTCGTACGTCGACAGCAACGGCATGATTTCGAATCCGAACCTCGAAGCATTCTGGACAAGTTTCACGAGTTGGCGAGGTGGAGCCAGTCCGGCATTGCGTGGTCGAGGAATTTCCTGGGCGTTCTCAGGAGCCATCAATTCAATGACGAATGGTTACCTGCCGCCGAACAGTCGCATTCCGGACATCGTCACTCACTGGACGGGTTATTTTGCTCCGCGCAGCCATCACACCGGCGGAGCACACGTCGCAATGGGCGACGGCTCTGTTCGCTTTCTGGGCGAGAGTCTGGACGTCGACGTGAGTCATGCTCTCCATAGCCGAAACGGCGATGAGATCGTCGGACAGTTCTGACAGGACATCGCTTTTCCGTGCGGCGCGGCAAACAACGTGGCTGGAAACAGCTTTCAGATTTCCAGCCACGTCGAGCCTGTACTGAGTCCAGGGTTCACAACGGCGAGGCCAGCAAACGCTGGTGACGGGCATTTCATGCCGAAGCCGATGTTTTCGAAAATGTGTGCCACTCGTTGTGGCAGCGCATTCTGGAATCGGGGTCCGCGTGCAGGTTCTCACAGGCAGCGCCAGTGGCACAGGTTCAACTGAAAGACCTGTTGTTTTCCGACGGGCATTGAGAGGTTAACGACATGAAATTCGCGGTGAAACAATTTCCAATCTCACACTCGGTGAGGTGTCTGGCGGTACTGTTCGCGATGATCGCTGGTTGCAGTCCGGGACCGATTACCGGTGGAACACCTGGCGTATTACGGACCGATGGCAACCCACTTGCTGACGTGCAGATCACCATTTACTCGGCGACCTCGGCCACGAACGAGGACGACCCGCTGGGATACGGCGTGACTTCCGGAGACGGGACGTTCGAACTCGTCCAGCGGGATTCAACCGGCCCACTGGACCTCGAACCTGGCTCTTACGTCGTCGTGCTGGAATCCGTCGGTGCTCCGACCGAGCTTCCAGCAGAATACCTGAAGCGAGATTCCACTCCCCTTAAAGTCGACTGGACCAACGATAAGACTCTGGAACTGAACGTACCGGGACTCACGTTGAAATAAATCGAACAACCGCCAGGGCAGCAGCAAATAATGAGTAACACTGACAATCTGACATCTGAGTTGGCGGCGAGTGGCCCCCCCGCACGACAGCGTCTTTATACCGCGATGTGGCGCTGGCATTTTTATGCCGGTCTGCTGTCGATTCCGATCTGCATGTTTCTGGGAACGACCGGAGCAATCTATCTGTTTAAGCCGTTCGTCGAACCGTTGCTTTATCGCGATCTGCAATCGGTCGACGTTGGCGATGTAAAGCTGCCACTATCGCAACAACTTGAGGCTGCTCAGAGTGCCAGACCGAACGCCAGGGCAGGCAGCATCACTCCGGCAGATGATCCGAAGGCTGCTACTGAAGTTGGCATGCGAACTCCATCCGGTGAGAATCTGCTGGTCTACGTGAATCCGTACACAGGAACTGTGACCGGCGAACTGGATCGCAGCCGCATGTTTATGCAGCAGGTCCGCGACCTGCACGGTGAGCTGATGATGGGAAAATTTGGAACGCTGTTCGTGGAACTGACCGCTTGCTGGACCATCGTACTGATTGCAACCGGCATTTATCTCTGGTGGCCACGTCCGGCATTCCGCCTGAAAGGTGTATTCATTCCGAGACTGAGACAAGGCTCACGAATCTTCTGGCGGGACATGCACGCCGTCGTGGCGATGTACGCATCGGCGATCGTTCTGGTGTTGCTGGTCACGGGGCTGCCGTGGACCACAGTCTGGGGTGGATTCTTCAAGGAAATTCAGTCAACGACCGGGCAGGCTCGTCCGCTGGCCGCCGAGTTTCGAGTCCCCTTCAAATCGGTCAAGCCAGAGGGAGCCCGACCGCTGTCTCTTACTGACGCTATCGGCGTCGCGCATGCAAATGGCGTAACCAGCGGTTACACCATCACGCTGCCTCGCGGACCGGAGGGAACTTTCGGCTTTACCAATCGCGCGCTGAATCTTGCCGATTCGCAGTTTCTCTTTCTCGATCAGTACACCGGAGAAGTCATCAACCAGGCAACGTGGGACGATCATCCAGTTGCCGCAAAATCCGTCGCATTAGGAATCCGTCTGCACCAGGGAGAACTTTTCGGAGTTGCGAATCTGATTCTCATGCTGATCGGGGCGTTGGCCGTCATCTGGATGTCGTTCAGTGCTGCCGTCATGTGGTGGCGTCGTCGCCCGCCTGGAAAACTTGGCGTCCCCGCTCGACCAGCGGACTGGAACATCCCGCGCGGCATCGCCGTCATTATTCTGCTTCTCGCGATCCTGTTGCCACTTGTCGGCGTGTCGCTGCTTCTAGTGTTACTACTCGAAAAAGCCGTCCTGACGCGAGTTCCACGAATCCGCGATTGGCTCGGGCTGACTGTTTCATAGCCTCACTTATTGACACGTCCGCCGGGCGAATTCGAGACGGCAGGCCACTATCGGGATGATGGCCATTGACAATCAGGATGTCTCAGGCGTACGGTCATTGGTCATCGTCGCTACTATCGTTCTGTTTTGACTCAATTCAGGAAAGTCGCACCTTGCTTCAGGCTGGCCCGTTCAACGCTGCTCGACTGCGATTTATCGCGGCAGGGTTCTGCGCGTTGATCCTGCAGCTGGCTGTCGAGCAAGCCGCTGACGCGAGCTGCGGTGACTGGTTGGCGAGTCACTCGCCAACGGAAATGGCTGAAACGGCGCGTCCATCGTTTCCTGGCCTGACAGACTCGACACAGCACGTTGATCGGGAGACTCCGGCGCAGCAGCCTGCGCCCTGTCATGGACCGCTTTGCCAGAATACGCCCGCGCCTGCGTCTCCGCCCGTGCCGGTTGAGACTACTCAGACGCCTCAGCAATGGTTGAAGCTGACGGTTGGCACCTGTCAGATCGAGCGTGGCGTTTGCTCGCGGAGGCTACCGCAGAGTGAACTGCTGCCTGAGTCTGCTTCCCGGCGACGTCTGGAACGTCCGCCCTGCTGCTGATGCCGGTGGTGTCACGCTTCGATCGCCGCCTGTGACGGTCGGTGTCTGCCTGACGTGATTCTGAGTTTTCCTCTGCGCGGAAATTGTCTGCCACGCGCCAGAACGTGGACTCAGCTTTTCAGCGTCGCTGCGACTCCGACTCCGGTTGCTGCGTGTCCGGTCAATTCGCTTGACGACTTGACGGCGTCTCTCAGCTGCTGACGACCACGTCGGCGAGAACCCAATCGAATACCACCAGATGCTGTGTCGCTGAACGGTCTCCAGACTGCTGGTCTGTGTTCAGGTTTCAGCGACGGGCTTCTCCCAGGACAGAACTCCTGTCTGACATCAGCGTGTGCCGGATCTTTTCCGGTCCAAGGTTCAATCCTCATGTCTCAAAACTCACAACCCGATGCCGGCGCGAAGAAACTTTACGTGAAAGCCGTCAGTCCGCGGCTGAAAAAACTGCTCTACGTTGTGTTCGGGCTGGTCGCACTGCTGGGAGCCAACGCGGCTTACCTGAGCAGTATCACGTTAATGGAATGGAGCAGCGGTCAGACGTACCAGAACTACTTCTACCAGTACATGTTTCTGGCGCATCTGGCGATGGGACTGTTACTCGTGGTGCCGCTCGTGGTGTTTGGCACGCTGCACATGCTCGCGGCCCGCAACCGACGCAATCGACGAGCCGTGAAAATCGGGTACGCCCTGTTTGGCGCGTCGATCGTTGTGCTCATTACCGGCGTGCTCTTGATGCGGATCGGTGGTTTTGATCTGAAACAACCGATGGCTCGCAGCACGATCTACTGGCTGCACGTTGTGATTCCCGTTCTGGCCGGCTGGCTGTACTGGCTGCATCGACTGGCGGGCCCCCGGATCAAGTGGAAGATCGGCGTGAGTTATGCCGGGTTCGTGGCGGCCACTGTCGGAGTGATGATGTGGCTGCATTCCGAAGACCCTCGAAGCTGGAACGCAGTCGGTCCGGAATCTGGGGCCAAATATTTCGAGCCGTCTCTGGCACGGACTTCGTCAGGAAACTTCATTCCGGCTGATGCTTTGATGAACGACGAATACTGTCGCAAGTGTCACGCCGACGTGCATGCCGGCTGGAGCGACAGCGTGCATCGTTTCAGCTCATTCAACAACCCGCCGTATCTGGCGAGTGTGACCGAGACCCGCCAGATCGCTCTGACCCGAGACGGCAACGTGCAGGCGTCGCGCTGGTGTGCCGGTTGTCATGATCCAGTGCCGTTCTTCAGCGGAGCATTCGATGATCCGAAATTCGACACGGTCAAACACGTCACGTCTCAGGCCGGTATTACCTGCACCGTCTGCCACGCCATCACGCACGTAAACAGCAATCGAGGCAACGCGGATTATACTATCGAAGAGCCACTGCATTATCCGTTTGCCTATAGCGACAACGCGATGCTACAGTGGATTAACAACCAGCTTGTGAAAGCCAAGCCGTCGTTCCACAGGAAGACGTTTCTTAAACCGTTTCACAAGACCGCCGAGTTTTGTTCGACGTGCCATAAAGTGCATCTGCCGAAAGAACTCAACAACTACAAGGAATTCCTGCGCGGCCAGAACCACTACGACCCGTATCTGCTGAGCGGTGTTTCTGGTCACGGCGCCCGCAGTTTTTATTACCCGCCCAAGGCGCAGGAAAACTGCAACGGCTGCCACATGCCGTTGAAGCCGTCGGACGATTTCGGAGCACAATTCTTTGCCGACGCAAAGGGATTAAGCATTCACAACCATCTGTTCCCGTCAGCTAATACGGGAATCGCCTGGCTGCGGAACCGGCCCGAAATCGTGGATGCTCACCGCGACTTTCTGAAGGGTGTCATGCGCGTCGATCTGTTCGGCGTGCGGGAAGGCGGCGAGATCGACGGAAAACTCAGCGCGCCACTGCGACCTGAAGTTCCCACTCTGGTGCCTGGCAAAACCGTGCTGCTCGAAACAGTGATCCGCACGCTGAAAATGGGACACCTCTTTACGCAGGGGACAGTGGACTCCAACGAGGTGTGGCTGGACGTCACCGTCACTTCCGGTGACCGCATCATCGGTCGCAGTGGAGCCATCGATCCGGAACGCGACAACGAAGTGGATCCCTGGTCGCACTTCGTCAATGTGTTCCTGCTCGACCGCGACGGAAACCGCATTGACCGCCGCAACGCTCATGACATCTTTACGCCGCTCTATAACCACCAGATTCCACCGGGTGCCGGTCAGACAGTTCATTATGAATTGACGCTGCCCGAGAAACTGGACGCTCCCGTCACGGTGGAAGTCCGACTGCAATACCGCAAGTTCGACCAGCGTTATATGGACATCGTGGCGAAGAGCAACGAGAAGCTCGGGCTGATCATCCGAGGTCACCAACCCGGTCAGTCGTACAAGAACGAACTGCCGGTGATCACGCTGGCTGCGGATCGCGTCACGTTTCCGGTCGAAGGGGTCGAAGCCACGATCGATAACCCGGTCACGGAGTTCCCTCTGTGGCAACGCTGGAATGATTACGGCATCGGATTGCTGCTGAAGGGCAAAGCCGAACTGCGTCAGGCGACCGAAGCGTTTTCCGCAGTGGAGACACTGGACCGTTGGGACGGGCCAATGAATCTCGCCCGTGTCTATAACACCGAGGGGCGTCTTGACGATGCCGTCGCCGCGCTGCTGCGGGCTGAGAAGTACGCAGATGAACCCGGCTATCCTCGCTGGACCTGGGCGTGGCTGAGCGGTGCCATCAACCGACAACAGGGACAGCTCGACGAAGCTGTACTCAATCTCCGAAGCGTGCTCGAAGACAGCACACCGGAGATGCAGGAACGGAAGTTTGATTTCAGTCTCGACTATGAAGTCATCAACCTGCTGGGGCAGACACTGTTTGATCTCGGTCGATTGCGGGCGAGGCAGAATCGCGGCGAAGAAGCTTTGCGACACTGGCAGGACGCCGTCGCTCAGTTTGAAAAGACGCTGACGATTGATTCAGAAAACGTCGCGGCGCATCACAATCTGCAACTGCTATATGCGGAACTCGGTCAACCTGAGAAGGCGGACGAGCATGGCCGATTGCATGCCCGATACAAGGCGGATGACAACGCTCAGGGCCGCGCTGTCCGGCTGGCTCGACAGAAGTATCCGGCAGCCAACCATGCGGCCGAGGCGGTCGTCAGGTATCCGTTACAGCGAGAGC
>JADHNX010000301.1 GCA_016779365.1 Planctomycetaceae bacterium | reverse complement strand
GAGGTGCTTTCGTTTCCGTCATGGCACGCTTCATTGCGATACGGCTTTGCCGGGTGATCTGGCTCTCGTCCCATTTGAATTCCGGCGGCGCCTTGTCGTTGTGTCGGTTTTGGCTATCGGGAAACTGTATTGTTGAGTGCGGGGCGAACTGCAACGTGCAGCGAACAATTGACATGAGGGCAATTGTTTGCTTGCGCAAAAGGCCCGATGATTCTTGACAATCTGATCTCGAACGGGGAGTATCCTATCGACCGATTACGATGGATTGACGAAACTTGGGTCTCTCGTCGACTGTCTCTGTTGCTCAGTTAACCGCCTTTTCCCTGGCCTCGCCGGCGTTTTCTATTCTTGTTCCGTTTTTCAGGAGAGTTGCCCAATGAAACGAATACTCCATTCGAAACGTGGTTTCACGTTGATCGAGTTGCTGGTCGTTATTGCGATCATCGCGATCCTCGTGGCTCTGTTGTTGCCGGCTGTTCAGCAGGCACGGGAGGCTGCTCGACGCTCCCAATGTAAGGCTTCACTTAAGCAGATGGGAATCGCCCTGCACAACTATCACGATACAGCGGGAACTTTCCCGATCGGTGTTCGCGCACCTGGCAGCGGCGGATGGGGCGGATCGTTCTGGATGGCGATGCTGCCATATATGGACGAAGCACCGCTTTACGATTCTCTGACGTTTGATGGTTTGTCCTACGGGTACACCGGGCAGGGAACAGGAAACACGTTCAATGGGCCGCTTGTCCGAGGGAAGATATTTGCCTGGTTGCAATGTCCATCGAGTCCGGTCGATGCACTTAAAGATACCGGAGGCGGGATTGTGACTCAAAGCTCCCAGTATGTTGGAATTTCTGGAGCAGTTAACGATGCAGGTACACCGGCGGCTAATCCTGACAACTTCTTCAATGCCGGAGTTTCGCCACAGTTTAACAGCGACAACTGCTGCTCTTGCCCGTCGCAGGGCATTCATGCCCGTGGCGGCGTTCTTCTCTCTGTCAGGTCTGTAAGCTTTAGGGACATGATCGACGGAACCAGCAATATTATCGCGATCAGCGAGCAATCAACATTCGCAAAGAATGCTGCTGGCGTGGAAGTCAAGATCAACAACAATCACGGATGGATGATGGGCACTGCTGGGCTTTCCGAGACGACGAATCAAAGGCGATTTAATCTCACGACCATCCGTTACGCACCGAATGCCGTTACAGAAATCGGAGGCGGCGTCCTTCCTGGGGTATGTAACAATGACGGAGCCAACAATGGAATCTTTTCGCCTCACACTGGTGGCGTCCACGCCTTACTCGCGGATGGCGGGGTGAGGTTTCTGAGCGACAATATCAATCTCACGACGCTGAAACGTGCATCGACCAGAAATGACGGCGGTGAGCTAGGGGACTTCTAGAAAAGTAGTGTCGCTTCTCGGTTCCGTCGTAAAATCAGTCCCGTTCCGTCATTTGATGGGGCGGGACTTTCCTCTTCATCACTCGTCAATTAAAGGTCAGTGAGTTCTCATGCAGTGTTCAGTCAACATTCTTAAAAGTTTTGTCGTTGCACTTTTCCTGTCGACATTGGGTTGTGGTGGAAATGGACTTCCCGAAGGAGAGACCGGTACCGTCACTGGAACTGTAACCTTCAAAAATGCTCCGGTTCCCGAAGGCACTGTCATCGTCTTTATGATGGATGGCGGCGGGCACATGGCTACTGATACTACCGACGCCGCCGGCAAGTATGAGCTACTGATGCGGAATGCTCCACAAGTACTTGCCGGATCCTATAGCGTAGGTGTGACTCCCCCGCTTCCGGATCTGGGATTGACTGACGAAGAGATTATGGAAAGGGGCATGGCCGGTACACTTCCCGAACAACCGAAAAGTGATATTCCAGAACGCTATCAAAGCGCCGAAACTTCTGGACTGACTTTCGAAGTCAAAGCCGGAGAAAACACGATTGATATTGCTCTGGCCGAATAAGCAAGGACGCTTCACAGACCGGTTACTGGGCGACAGGAACAAGGCGACTCGCGGCTTCTCTGAGTCGCGTCGCCGTTTCCCTTTGACCGATTTGATCGTAGGCTGTGGCCAGTTTATTCAGACGGTCGATCTCGGCTTGCCCTTCTGCTGCTGCGGTCTCAAGTTTCAGGATGTCAGCAGAGATTTCGGTGAGGCGGCGATTTTCCAGGAGATGCTTCCGGGCATCGTCAATATTGTCCATTCGGAGCAGGGTCTGAGCGAGTTTATAGTGAACTTGCTTATTGAGAGGTTCAAGGCGCAGGACCGCTTCGAAGTCTTTCCGAGCCGTATTATTCTCGCCACGAGAAAAAGCAAGCGTTCCGCGGGTTTCGAGTGCCAGCATGTTCGTGGGTGACTGGGCAACGACTTCACTAATTTTCAGCCACGCCTGTTCCATCTCGCCCTCCAGCTTCAATAACAAGACCTCATTGATTCGATCGGTCGTTTTGAGTGGAGCAATCTTCGTCAGTTCATTGAGGGAAACACGGGCGGCTGTGCGTTCGCCAAGCTGAACCTGAAGTCTCAGCAGCGATCGCAGCGCGGATGTACGACGGTCGGTAACTTGCTCGCGTTTCAAGACTTCCTGAAATGTTGCAGCGGCGGCGTGGAGTTCCTTTTGCGACTCCTGAACTTGAGCTAACACCCGCCAGGAATTCGCGTTATCCGGTTGCAGAATCAACAGCTCCTGAGCCAATGGCATGATTGAGGTCGCATTGCCGGTTTGTTGGTTGAGACTGATCAATCGTTGAAGAGCAGCCGGTCGATCAACACTTTCAGGCGAAATTGCTTCCAGCGAAAGTCGAGCAAGCAACGGATCTCCAGACACCACAGCTTCGTCTGCCAGTAGCAGCAACATTTTATGGTCAGCCGCAGACGGGTTGTTCATCAGGCTGAAGCAGCCTAGCGCTTCAGAATGTCGACCTGCTGCCAGCAGTGCTCGAGTCCACAAAACGTACGCATCAGGCGCATCCGTGCCTGAGACTGATACGACTTGTTCGAGCAACAGAGCTGCTCTGTTTGGATTTGTCGCCAACAAAGCACCTGCCTGTTGGCACACGCTGGCAATATCGCCCTGCTTACTTCGCCAGACGAAAATCAGGACGATTAGAAGAGCGAGCAGTCCGGCGAATCGCGGCCATCGGCGAAAGACTTGGTGATTCATCGTTCTTCGTGATCGGGACTTCCCTGAGCTTCTGGAAGCTGCCATCTCTTAATCAGCTCCCGAGTCTTCGATGAGTACGTGGTCAGTTGCAGTTACTCGCGCTCTGAAAGTTTCGTGTTTGCCGGATGGCCAGGCAACTTCGACATCGACTTCGGCTCGCTCTGGCTCGATTGCAAACAGGATGCGTGAATCCGATTGCGACAGAAATCCGGATCCGCTCTTTGCCAACCGGACGCACTTGTGACCGAAAGCTTCGACGGTTACCTGTGCACCGACTGGAAATCTTGAACTTTGCCGCCCGACAAGCTGCAATCGTATCCAGTTCTTAGCGGGCAGTTGGTTTCTAAGAACAGCAGTCGGCTCGTTAATTGAACTGATTATTAGATCTAGCATCCCATTCCCGTCCAGATCACCGACAGCACCTCCACGTGCTGAGTGAGGCACATGGAACCAGGTACCGGACGAACCTGTTACATCGACAAACTTTCTGCCATCGAGATTTCGGAACACGAACGCTGGCTGGCGAAACGATGTAAACCCATTGTTGTAAAGCACGTGTCCGTTGAGAACGTACACGTCTATCCAGGAATCGCCGTCGAGGTCATGTAGACCAGTTCCGAAGCCAACGTTGATTCGACTCTGGCCAGCTAGGCCAAATGCTGCAGTTGCGTGCTGAAAAAGTCCGTTGCCCTGATTCTGAAACAGCGAGTTATCCTCCATTTCAAAGTTGGTAACCCACAATTCGCAGAGCCCATCTCCATCAATGTCTTCGGCGTCAATTCCCATGCTGCCTTCGGGAGAGCCGCCTTCGTTGTACGCAACTCCCGCGAATTCAGCAGTTTCGATGAAAGAATGTCCTTCCGAATTGAGGTATAGACGGTTCGCGACCGCGTCATTTGCGACGAAGAAGTCTATTCGGCCATCCTGATTGATGTCAGTTGCAAGAACGCCCAACCCCATTCCGTCATTACGGATACCCATCTCTTCGGACACTTCCTGAAATTTACCATTCCCTTGATTGCGGTAGAGCCTGTCCGGTAAAGGGTTGTAGTTCTGTGGCGGGCAAACATCGATAGTTTGGACGATCGAGTTTCCGCAGGGCGTGTGGTCTTCTGGGCTCCAGTCGGTGTAACTGGTCACGTAGAGGTCTGTCAATCCGTCGCCATCAGCGTCGCCAAATGCGGCGGCAGTACTCCATGATTCATCTGTCAGACTTGCGGAGTTTGTCATGTCGATGAATGTGCCGTCTCCACAATTCAGCATCAGACAGGAATGCCCGTAGCAGGTGACGAACAGGTCGGGAAATCCATCGTTATCAATGTCTCCAGCAACACATCCATGTGAATAGTCAGTGTCAACTGAGATGTGGCCGCTGACTGTCACGTCCTTGAATTTAAAATCTCCAGTGTTGTGAAAAAGGTGACAGGGAAGTCCTGATGGCGTCGCTGTGCGTGGATCAATTGTGCCACCTCCGACACAGAAGACGTCCTGCTGCCTGTCGCAATCGAAGTCGAATATCCCAACACCTCCACCAACGGTCTCAAGAATAGTGAATTGATTCCCTTTGGCACCATTTCGATAGGTGAACACGATTCCTGTTGATTCAGTGACATCGTCGAACCAATCAGAATCACTTCGGATTCGAGTCAACTCGGGAGACGATGTTGCCGATGGCGACTCGGCTTCCGTGGCAACTGGAGTCTTCTTGCCTGACACGTCTGTGATGGTCGGCTGAGACGATCTCTCGCAAGACGAAAGGGACATTGCGATTAATGCCGCACCAACGAACGTCAGTAGCCTGAAGTTACATTTGGTTGACATACCAGTGCCAGTGCAGTTCGTAGGTCGATGATGTTGATCCATACTCGAAACTACGCTCAAAAAGCAGGACGCTCATAAATCAAAATGACGGCAGGACTTATCAATCATAGACCGACACACAATTCAGGAACAACCAGGGCGCATTTCCATCTGAAGTTACCCTGATTGCACTTCAGATGTTAATTCGCAAGAAGAATACTTCTTCAACACTGCCGTTCGCATAAGTATCGAGCGCATCGTCGAAACCTTCGTCGGTCGCTGGGATATCGAAGTCAATTTCGAAGAAATGCGAGAGCACCTGGGTCTGGAAACAACTCGCGGACGATGCCGCAATACGGTCTTGCGCGTGGAACCGTGCCGGTTCTGTCTCTATATCCTGATCGTCTACTGGTTCGATCACCTGCCCCGGCGAAATCGAGAAACATTTCGCGTGAACTGGGCCGGCAAGGCATCCAGCACATTCTCCGACCCTCTGGCCAGCGTCCGATACAACGCCTGGGAAGGCTGCTTTTTTCTAAACTCCAGACTCGCCCATCGAACAACTCACTGCCCGTAGAAAGGCTGCAATCCTCAAGGCACTAGCACGTCCTGCATGACGGCAAAAGTCGAGGTCAGAAGTCGCTCAGCACTTCGTCGTTCTGCATGGAACCCATTGCGGCGAAGAGTTGTTTGTCGATTGTGTCTGCAATGAAGCGGATTGATCCGTCGGTGAGTCCGACGTGGATGCCGCCGACGTGTTCGCTGGCTGGTTCCTCGAAGAAGTTGCTGTTGGGGCCTCGGCAGGCGTTGCTGCATGTCGAGAAGATCGTTGGTGAGCCGCCGATGGCCCAGCCGTCCTGGCTGAAGTTACTGTTGGAAACGTCCAGACGGTCGAGTTCGCCGATCATGATCGTGTTGCTCGTTCCGTCGGTGACTTCTCGAATTCGAGTGGCCGAGTTCACTCGGAACATCCCTTTGCATGGCGCTTCCGGGCGGTTGCCGTTGGCGACTCGCCAGAACTCGTGTGTGCCGCAATCGTGAAAGCCGTTGCACGCTCCCAGACAGCCGCCGTAGTCAGTACCGCCTTTGGTCCAGCCCTGAAACATCCGCGCGTCACTTCTGGCATCGCTGCGGCGGGACGGGCAGTAAAAGAAAGAGATGTCCGTCTCTCCGACCGAGCGGTTCCCGGACGGACTGAGCCCAAAGTTCCACTCTTCGTAGAGTGTGTTCTTTTCGACGTACGGCAGAATCTGCAGCATCCAGCTTGTCCCGTGAACGCCGGCGCCGGACTGCGCTTCGGTCCAGGAATCTGACGCTCCGAAACCAGTTCCCAGACTACAGATGACGACGGTGGCCGTCGGGTTAACGGTGACCAGACCTGGTGGAAATGTTGTGTGAGTCTCTTCGTAGTTGTGCAGCGCGACGGCCAGTTGTTTCAGATTGTTCGTGCATTGAGCACGCCGTGCGGCTTCTCTCGCCTGCTGAACGGCAGGCAAAAGCAGAGCGACGAGGATCGCGATGATCGCAATCACCACGAGCAGCTCGATCAGCGTGAATCCACGGCGAGGAATCTTTTGCGTCTTCATGGTGAGGCTCTGAGGTGGCGGGCATGTTCGTCAGAAGGTGACGTTTTGTGAATTCGGCGGTTTCAAGTTCTCTGTCGACTGCTGACTTATCCCCAAAATGGTGACTACTTCATCGAAACGTAAAACGCTTGCACACGACAACAGAATCATCGGTCGGAGCCACCGTTACAACTGCAACAAGCGGATT
>JADHNX010000300.1 GCA_016779365.1 Planctomycetaceae bacterium | reverse complement strand
GCTCGCTCGGCCCGAGAATCAAAATTCACCCAATCGCCGACAGCCTCTTCGCTCAAGCCATGCAGCAGTTCTGTGCGGCGCATCTTTAGTCCAGATTATTCCCCGATATCGAGGTCCGAATCATGAATCGACCACTGACAGTCGTTGCCGTCTTGTCAACGCTGATGATATCCAGACTGGCTTCAGCTCAGCAGCTGACGGCTGACGTTCCTTACGTGGAGAATGGCCACGCACGGCACGTTCTGGATATTTACACTCCGGAGAAATCGACCGATGAGAAGTTGCCGGTCATGTTCTGGATTCACGGTGGCGGGTGGCAGGCTGGTGACAAGAGTGATGTTGCGTTGAAGCCCAAAGTGCTGACCGAACGAGGGTTCGTCGTTGTTTCGACGAACTACCGATTGTTACCGGAAGTGACGATGGACGTGCTGACTCGTGATGTCGCGAAGTCGTTCGGCTGGGTTTATCGAAACATCGCGAAGTACGGCGGCGATCCGCATCGAATTTTTGTCGGTGGGCATTCAGCCGGGGCGCAGCTGGCCGCGTTGATCTGCATCGACGATCGATATTTGAAAGCGGAAGGAGTGTCCTTTGAAGTTCTCAGAGGCTGTGTGCCGGTGGACGGTGACACGTATGACATTCCCAAAATCATCATGACGGCTGAGCACCGGCAGGCTCTTTACGGCGGGAAGATGTTCACGTTCGGGCACCGTCAGAAATTCGGAAACGATCCCGAGCAGCACGTCGACTTTTCGGCGGTGACCCATGTGGCGAAGGGCAAAGGCATTCCGCCGTTTTTGCTTCTGTACTTTCCCGGCAATCCGGATACCCGAGCGCAGGCCGCACGCCTTGAAGCCGTGCTGAAAGAGTCTGCGATTCCGGTCACGACGTACGGTAAGCGGGACAGTAATCACAGCCGCCTCAATAATGATCTTGGCAAACCCGATGATCCCGCCACCGAGCAGTTCCTCAAGTTCCTTGATGCGAACGTGGCACGCTGATCAACCATGAATGAACTAACAACCCGCTTCCAGACAGCCGCCTCATCGGACTCGCTGATTCAGCTGGTGCTGAGTCATCCGTTTCGTGATCACGCTGAAGCCTCGCCAGAATCGGACAAGGCGTTGCTGGCCGCCGTCGAGAAGATTGTTGTCCGTCCGGTGGAACTCAAATCCGGTCGCAGTTTTCAGTTCACGTATGGCGAGGCTCGGCGGGAGACTCATCGGAACTTGCCTTTAGATGAAGCGGTCGGCGAAGTCGAAAGATTGATTACCGGTCTGTTTCGGCGAGGGCATCTCTTTACGACAGAATTCGACTTCACGGTCAAAGTGAAAGCCAGCGGAAAAGTGCGGGCTCACCAGTTCTCACCCTCCAGGCAGAAGGCCGCACCGACTGATCACAATCGGAAGAAGCAGTATCTGATTCCTGACGGAACGCCGTGTGAGTTTCTGCAGGAAATCGGCGTGATGACTGCTGACGGAAACGTTCGGAAGCAGAAGTTCGACAAGTTTCGCCAGATCAATCGCTACCTTGAATTTGTCGAGGATGTTTACGAGTCGTTTCCGAATTCAGGTCCAATTCGCGTCGTCGATTTCGGGTGCGGAAAGAGTTACCTGACCTTCGCGCTGCATCACCTGCTCAACCGAATTCACGGTCGGAAGGTCGACATCGTCGGTCTGGATCTGAAGGCGGACGTCGTCGAACACTGCAACGAGATTGCCAGCAAACTTGGCTGTGACGGCCTGCGGTTCGAATCGGGCGACATGGCGGGGTATTCACCGCTGGAGTCTGTCGATCTGAGCGTCTCGCTTCACGCCTGCGACAAGGCGACCGATGTGGCGCTCGCACGGGCCGTCGAGTGGAACGCGAAAGTGATCTTTGCCGTTCCGTGCTGTCATCACGAAGTTGCTTCGAAACTCAAGACCGAATTTCTTTCGCCAATCATGCGGCGAGGGATTCTGAAAGAGCGGTTTGCTGAACTGCTGACGGATTCGTTGCGAGCGGATTTGCTGGAAGGTTGCGGTTATCGCACGCAGGTTCTGGAATTCATCAGTCTGGAGCACACACCGAAGAACATTCTCATCAGAGCGACCCAGGACTCAGCAGTCAGTTCGCCGGCTATTCCCGAAAGCGTCAAGGCTGTTCGCTCAACATTTGGACTTGAACCGTGCGAACTGGAACGGCTTCTGGTTCAGTCAATCTGCCCGGAGCAGGACTCTGCTACTTGACCGCCGGTGAGTCGTTCGAGTTGTCGTTCTTTGCGATTTCGCCGCTTCGGGAGATTTCGATTTCGGAAGCCATGCCGGGAAGGATGGCCAGCCTGGGGTTGTCGAATTCAGCGCGAACCAGAACATCTTTTTTGATCCGGTTCACCTCGGGGTCGACGAAGGTCAGGACACCAGGCAGCGTCACAGATTTTCCGTTCGGTGGGTGAATCGTGACTTTAACCGGACGACCGATCATGGATACGTCGACGGATTCTGAAGCCACGCGGCCTTCGCAGCCGAGCCGGTCCAGCCTCAGGACGCGGGCGACGCTCTTGCCGGTTTCAACCCACTCGCCAGGGTGAAAGCTCACCTGGACGACCATGCCGGAAATTGGCGTCAGCACTCGATGTCGATCCAGCGTGTGCTGAGCGAAGTCGAGCTGATTTTTGCGAAGGTCGGCATCCAGTCTGGCGAGCTTTGCCGTCTGATCGGACTGTTCGACCAGTAATTCCGCTCGCTCTGTGCTCAGGCGAAGTCGATCCATTTCGGTCTGAGAAATCGACTTTGAAAAACGCTCGATCGCTTCCTGAGCACGTGCCAGTTCAGCTCTGGAAACTTCGAGTGCTTTCTTTGCCGCGCGAGTTTCGACATCGCTCTTTGCGGCTTCCAGAGCCTTGTCGTGCTGAATTCTGGCTTCAGCCAGCTTGAGCTGTGCCTGTGTGGAGTCCAGTTCTGCCAGCACTGATCCGGCGTCGATGAACTCACCGGCTTTGAAGTGAACCTTCGAGATCAACCCGGTTTCTCGCGCTGCGATGTTGCGTTCCTGAATGACGGTGACGAGTCCACCTTTGACGGTGACAGGTCCATCCTCGGCCATTGCAGAGCCATCAACGAAGCCTGGCAATGTCAGTAGAAGAACGATCACAAAGTTTGAAGCATGGGGAAGGCGCATGATTGTGACTTTCGATTGAGCAGTCGAAGGATGGGCACTGCCCACCATCGGTTTCAAAGTTTGAGCGACGGTCTGGTGGGCAGTGCTCACCCTACATCGCTGACTCCCCGGTCGCTAGATCGAACGCTAGAACAGAAGTTTCGTCTGCACGGTGTGGATCAGTTCGCGGAACCAGACGAATCCGATGGGGCGTTGTCCGGCATGGATGTGCGGAATGACCGTCGCGCCGGGGCGGAGCTGGTTCTCGGGAATGTCGCTGCGATCAATTTCGACGGTGACCAGCACAGTGGGGCCGGATTCGCCGTAGGAACGTGTGTCCGAGGCGACATCCCTCACGGTGCCGTGCCACGTTGTTTTAGGATCTGTCGCGAGAATAAACGAAACGTCGAGGTCTGGCTTCAGTTCCCGCCGCGCGTCGTTGACGTATCCGACGTCCTGATCCGGAACGTGAATTTCCAGCACCCACGGCCCGGCGACATCGGCCACTTCGACGAGCAGATCACCTCGGCGAACCGGTCGGCTTTCGAGAATTCTCGCGGCTTCCCAGGTCAGAATCTGTCCGTCGATCGGGCTGGTCAGGATCAGGTCGGACTGCTGGAGTCTCAGGACTTTCAGTTGAGCTTCCAGGCTGGCGATGCTGACTTCCAGCTCCTTCTCTTCGGCTGAAAGTTTTTCAAGTTGAGATTCCCAGTTCGGGTTGGAATCGTCGACGTTCAACTGCTCGACTTTTTTCGTGCTGAGACTCTCTTTGGCGGTGCGAATTTCGCCGAGGACTCGTGTGAGTTCGAAATCGAGATCGGTGTTCGATAGTTCGACCAGAGTTTCTCCCGCAGAAACGGTTGTGGTTTCATCGGTTGTTAAAGCTGGTGCGAGAGTGGCCACGACTCCGTCGCTGGATGCAAAGACTCCTCGGCGAACTGCCGGCTGCAGTTCACCGTGTCCTTCCAGAGTGAAATCAGCAGGCACAACGAACAGGGCGATTGCTGCCGCGACAAGCGTTCCCAGGACAAGCACGGTTCTGGGAAGTTGCCTGAGTTTCAGATGCCAGCCAGCTTTTCCGACAAGTCTTAGAACAGGCAGGAATGGAAGGTTTGAATGTTCGAGGGCATTCTTAAGAGCTGCGGCACTTTGTTTTGCAACGACTTCGGAGCGATGACGAGTCAGACCTGACGTGCTGAGACCTTCGAATCGTTCAATCAGAATGGCTCCGACAGGCTTTGCGGCACGCGAACGATTCTGCTTTGCATTGACGGTGCCATCTTCCGACGTCGAGGGCGGCATCAGCGGAAAGACGGCCAGCAGTCGGGCCGGCGATTCATCGAGGTATTTGTGAACGGCGTCTTCGAGTTGCGGAGCGATGTCGACGTGCGGCTGAGCATGGTCTTCGTCGGCGGAGTCCTGATACCAGAATGGCTCTCGGGTCACGACGACTCGGCGAATCAGGTCCTGTGCCGCTCGCAGCACGTTGGATCGACGGTCGATCGAATCGAGGCCGCTGACTGCCCGCACGGGATATCGCGATCCCTTCTGCACAGCGACGGTCACCTTGTCACAACCGATCAGGTGTCGGCCATCGTTGGCAATCGACGCAGCGATCTGGTCGACGTCGAGACCTCCGTGGACGCGTTCGGTGAACTGTTCGAACTGACTCCAGAGCGTTGCGCGATCCTGGAGTTCGCGGAGTTGCGAGTTCCTCAGGAAGTCGGCAGCGAGTTCGGCCAGCGCCGCGAGGAAACGCAGAAAGCCCTGGACGGCTCCTGGTGAAACGTTCGGTCGCTGAAAAATTTCGAGTACGCCGAGCACGCGGTTGTCGACAGTGACCGGACAAAAGAGCAACAGAAAGTCCGTCGGATTTTCGGGCAGACCATCGGGATCGGCTGCGGACATCGTGCCCGACTGTGGAGAGATGGCGTGCGTTTCTGTCTGTCGCGAGATCCGTTCCAGCAAACGCTGGTGCTGCTGCGATCGTTGCTCGACGTTTGGAATATCGTCAGCGTCGGGGCCGGTGACCAGGCCGGTTCGGACCAGGTTTACCTGGTGTTCGAGCCGCAGACCATCCGGGTGCCTGAGCCAGATGGCTCCGCCCGTTGCCGCCAGCGTGCGGATAGAATTTTGCAGCAGACCTGTGAAGAAGCGATCCGCCGGCACGACGGCTCTTGATTGCCGAGTGACCTCCTGGACAACTTCCTCAATCTCCCGCCAGGTATCTTCGTAGGCGGCAGGCTCTGTTGCTGGGGAATCCTGAGTCATAGATCCGGGGCAAACTCCGTACGACCCGTGATGTGAATTGGTGGAAGTTACCCCACGGCCTGCGGAAGTCACAACACGCAAGCAAGTGACGACTGCGAGTGACTATAGCTGTTGGATCGGCATCCCGAGCCGGTTCGGCGAGGTGAATCATGGAAAGTGTGTGACGAGGCTGTCGGTCTGCGGGAATTCTGAACGGACAGAAACTTGAACGGCTGTGGCAATCAGGAAAGGCTGTCCGGTCGCGGAATGTGGGACGCCAATCTGGCTGACGCAGTCTTGAAGAACCTGCCAGCGCAACGAAAAGGCGGCACAGGGAAACCCATGCGCCGCCAGTTTTCACTTGAGTCCGGGAACCAGTGCGTCGGGAAAAGTTACCGGCTCAGTTGTCCGCTCCTTCATCGAATCCGTCGTCGCCGTCATCAATGTCATCGTCCGCGTCGTCACTTTCGAACTCGTCGGCCAGTTCGGGATTCGCGTCCGAGATTCGCACGTCGGAACCGTCGTCGGTTCCTTGTTTCTGAAGAGCGATCTCGCCCTTGCGGCGAAAGTCCAGCAGCGAGTCAATGGCCGTTCCCAGCCACAGCGACGCGAACGGAACGTTCTTGAAGACGCGATAACCTTTGCGAGTCCGGTGCTGAATGTCGCCGGCTCCAAGCAGAATCAGTTCGAGAATGTCTCGCGTTTCCCGCTTCAGCCCGCGAGCAAAGATCGGCTCACGAGTTGACGTCTTCATGAACTGATGCTCGTAAACGTACGACTCGTCGATTTCCACTCGGTGAAACAACCAGGCCCAGACAACTTCCGCCGAGATCAACGCGGTGAACACGTACGCTGCCGCGACGAAGAAGCCGGGAGAAACTGATGCGTCGAGCAATCGAACATGGTCGGCCACTGCGGTCAACGGGTTCCAGGCAAGTTCTACGGTGGCGAAGTGGGCCATGCCGAAAAACGCAACAATGCCTGTCGCCAGGATCGAGCAGCGAATGATGTCGAAGTTGTAGAGGATCGTGATGTAGCAGACGAAAAGCGCCACGAACCAGACGAGCAACGCCCAGCCGGCGGTGATCACGCCTCCCGACGTCAGACCAAACAGTGCGAGACTTCCCCAGATCATCGGGTGCAGGTAGATCGAGTCGCCGTACCACACGAATCGGATGCGGTAAATTCGGTCGCGGTCACGGACTACTCGTCCAATGAGGTAGGACAGGAAGTGGTGGTAAAAGCCGTTCCACACTTTCGTCAGCGGCCAGAGCACCACTGCCAACGGAGTCAGAATTGCGGCCTTCAAAACTCCGAACAATGCCCCGTGCGACTTCTGTGAACCTTTCGTGACGACG
>JADHNX010000299.1 GCA_016779365.1 Planctomycetaceae bacterium | reverse complement strand
ACGAGATCGCGAAATCCGCTCATCGGCGACAGGGCGGTGGTGGCGTCTGGCGAGCCGGCAAGATCGCTCCATCCTTTAAGCACATCGACGTGCTGCCTCGGATTACTGAAAAGGCAAACGAGTGGCTCGGCAAGCAGTCGAGTAAGAAACCGTTCTTCCTGTACTTCCCCTTGACGGCTCCGCATACGCCGTGGGTGCCTACCGAGGAGTTCATGAAGGATTCGAAGGTTGGCCACTACGGAGGCTTTGTCGCGCAGGTCGACTGGGTGGTCGGGCAGATTTTGAAAACGCTTGATGAACGCGGCCTCGCCGAAAACACGATGATCATCCTCACCAGCGATAACGGCTCACACTGGCCGGAGTCAGACATCAAGAAGTGGAACCACGCGGCGAACATGCACTATCGAGGCCAGAAGGCAGACATCTGGGAAGCCGGCCACCGAGTACCGTTTCTTGTCCGCTGGCCGGGCCACGTCGCAAAACAATCAACGTCCGACAAGACCATCTGCCTGACCGACTTCATGGCGACGGCGGCTGACATCACCAAAGCGACGTTGCCCGACTCGTCCGCTGAGGACAGCTTCTCGCTGCTTTCGGAACTGACCGCCAGGAAAAACGGAGCGACGTCTCCCCGCCCGCCCGTCATCCATCATTCGCTCGGCGGCACATTCGCGATCCGCCAGAGTAACTGGAAACTGGTGGTCGACAATCTGGGATCAGGCGGCTTTAGCTCTCCAAAAGTCGTCAAAGCAAAGCCCGGCGAGCCAGCGGGACAACTCTACGATCTGTCCCTCGACCCTTCCGAGAAGAACAACCTCTATCAGCAGAATGCTCAGATTGTGAATGACCTGCGCACTCGACTGGACACGATCAAGTCGAACGGGAGAAGCAGGTGACCGATCCAGAATGACGGTGGCAGATCTCTGAAGCGGGACTCTGTCGATAAATCGGTGCGTTGGTAATCTGAGTCAGTATCGGACAGCGGCGATTCCATGAGGAGTCGTCGTACAACTCCTGAGTATCAAAAGTCGCCGACTTCGTTGCCGTCCTGGATCGCGACCAGTTTTTCGAGAACGCTGTCGATCGCTCCATTGCTGACGTCGTGATCAAGGTTCTCACTGATGAACCGAACAGCGCCGTCGGCCAGTAAAAACTGAGCCCCACCTGTGTGCATGCTGCTGAAACCACGGTCGCACGTACTGCAAGTGTCGTTGATGATTCGGCCACCGGTGGCCATGACATAGTTCAAACCCTGGTTGTTGTCGTTATCGTCGTCGCCGTTTGTGCCGAAAACCACAGCAGCCTGAAGCGACTGTCCTTCAAGTTTCCAGGCTCGCTCGCCGATGGCGATCGTGTTGCTGGTTCCGTCAGTCAGATCTCGAATACGAGTACATCGAGCGGTGCAGTTGGTGCAGCCGGCAGTCGGGTTCACTCGCCCAAACATCCCGTTCCAATTGTCGGCTTCCAGGTTGTCGCTATCGTTGGCGGCAACGTAGTTGGAAGTAGCCAGTGCCTGGCAAGTGGCGTCTGTGCAATCGTCATTGCCGGATGCTCCGCTCGGAACTTTCTGGTCGGTGTTCAATTCTGGCGCCGTGTCAGAAGGACACCGATAGGCGGCCAGCGGATTCTGCATCAAAGCGAGCATCGCAGGATTCGCGACGGCGGTGTCCAGGCCAATGTCCCCGACATTCAACTGGTTGAACAATGCCGCCTGATCAAGTTGCGGCAGAAGATGAGCCCCCCATCCCCAATGAGCGGATGTGCCTTCGTCATCGGGAGATGCTCCCACCTGGATGCCTCCGGAATTTCCGTGTCCCGGAGGAAACGTCTGGTGGATGTCGTGGTAATTTGCCAGAGCGATCCCGATCTGTTTGAGGTTGCTTTTACATTGTGCTCGCCGAGCTGCTTCACGCGCCTGTTGAACGGCCGGAAGAAGCAGCGCCACAAGAATGGCGATGATCGCGATGACGACAAGCAATTCGATCAACGTGAAACCGCGTCGTGATGGTTTGAGGACAGCGTGAAAAGTCATGATTTTCCTGGTCACCAAGCCTGGGAAATTGTGGCGATATCGATCGTGTCAGGAGCGATTCGTAACGTCGGTCACGGCTCGAATGAAGTCTCAAATTGTGAATTTATTGCGAACGGTAACGATGGCTGATAACTGCTCAACGCAGAGAGCCACTGGTTCGAAATTGATTGCGTGCGATCCGGTCGCTCGTAAACGGTTTGCTTCAATTACGCCATGTGGACACTCAGCCACAGTCAGTGCAATCGTCGAAACCCTGAGACAGGCGTATTCACAGCCGTCGCGAATACTTTGGGATCAGCGTCTGGGTGATACCTGACGGCGAATAGTCTGGAGCGTGTGGCTCGGGATTCGCGAAACGATTACACAAAAAAACGGGGCCTGGGATCGTGAAATCCCAGGCCCCCGCGATTCAGATTGAATCAATCAGTCGAAAGCTTCGACAGATTATTCAGCAGCGTCTTTTTTGGCGGCTTCGCCTTTTTTCTTCTTATCGCCAGCCGGTTTCCTGGCACCTTCTGGCTTCTTGCCTTTTCCAGCTTCGCCACGTCCAGCGGCTGGGAGGTTCTTGATCTGCTCTTCCGTCAGAACCTTCTTCAGAGCGGCCAGCACCTTTCCGCTCAGCTCCTGACGTGACTTGTTGACGCCGGCCATCTTCGCTTTCTGGTCGTCCGTCAATTTGGTTGCGTCCTGAATTGATTTCTGAGCGGCTTTACGAGCTTCAGGACTCTTGTCTTTGGACTCACGAGCGGCCTTCATGGCAGCGTTGCGGGCTTCGATCTGCTCCTTAGTCAGGATTGCCATTTCGGCTTTCCGGATTTCGTCGGCTTTGGCGGCGAATTCTTTGTCGATCGCAGCAACCTTTTCCTTCTGCTCGGCAGACAGATCAAGCTTGGCAACGAATCGTGCCGTCACGCCCGGAGCCTTACGCTCACCTTTCTTCGCAGCAGCTTTGCCTTTCTCGCCCTTCTTTGCATCTTCAGCAACGGCTCCGGTAGCCAGAACCAGAGTCAACGCCAGCATCAATACAGTTTTCAGTGCCTTCATCGCTACATCTCCTTCGCCTGCTTCCAGGCAACATACTCAAGAAAAGTGATAAGCCGACAATTGTCTTCGGCCTGTAAGACTTCAGCGGAGTTCGCAACAGAACTTACCGATGCAAACTCGATTGCCTGTCGATAATGCGTGCTCGCCCCAGCGGGAGCGAGAGATCAAGTCGTCGCTTTCGCTGTAAATCTAACCGGCACGCATAACGTGAGTTTCGCAGCAAACTTTGTCACGAGAGAAAAACATCCCGGAAATCAGCGGCGTGACGTCCGGGATGTTGAAACTCCGATTAGCTGAACAGCTCGGTGATCACTTTGCCATCGCGAACAACCATGATCGGACGTCCGGTGTTGGTGTCGTACTCGGTGTGATGATCGATTCCGAGCGTGTGATACAGCGAGGCTGCGACATCGTCCGGTGAGTAACCGACTTCATCCTTCGGCAGCGTGGCCAGTTCGTTGGACTCACCAAGAACCTGACCGCCCTTGACGCCACCGCCCGCCATCAGCATGAACATGCAGCGAGGATAGTGGTCTCGGCCAACTCGTTCCGTATTGATTTTTGGCGTGCGGCCAAATTCACCCGTCACGAAAACGGTCGTCGTATCGAGCAGACCTTTCAGCTCGAGCGACTGGAACAAGCCAGCAAGGCCGCTGTCGAGAACAGGCAGCTTGCGATCTTTCAACACATTCCAGCCGTCACGATGAGTATCCCAGCCACCAAGCTCGATGGTGACGAAGCGAGTACCGGCTTCGACAAGACGAGTTGCCAGCAGGCAGCTTTGATCGAACCCATCCTGCCCGAAAAGGCTGGCGGATTCTTTCGGCTCTCGGCTGATGTCGAATGCTTCTCGAGAAGCTTTCGACGTGATCATGTAGTAAGCCTGCTGCGAGAATCGATCCAGACCATCGAGAAGCTGATTGTCCTTCTCTACGTTCCGGAAAGTCGTATCGAGATCACGCAGCAGATTTTGTCTCTTTTCGACTTCTGAAATCGTCACGCCGCTGCCAAGTTTGATTCCGCGGACGCTGTATGGCTGTCCGAATTGCGGAGTCGACCCGGTATTTAAAGCGGCATACCGCACTCCCAGGAAACCTGGTTTCTGAGCACTCTTGGGAATCGCGACGAATGCCGGGATATCCTGCGGAGCACTCAGTTCCTTGCTGATCACTGCTCCGTAACCCGGATATTCCAGTGAAGGCAACGGTCTGTTTCCGGAGTTGACGTATTCAGTGCCCAGTCGATGCGCCCCCAGCGTGTGACTGACGCCGCGAAGAATCGTGAACAGGTTCTGGCACTTTGC
Source organism: Planctomycetaceae bacterium (assembly GCA_016779365.1). Taxonomy (GTDB): domain Bacteria; phylum Planctomycetota; class Planctomycetia; order Planctomycetales; family Planctomycetaceae; genus JABMPE01. The sequence continues at coordinate 2,424 of JADHNX010000299.1, read as the reverse complement.
GAGCTTCGGCAGGTGCTCAGAAATCTGAATACCCGGCACGTTGGTGTCGATCGGGTTGAACTCACCACGGTGCGTGTCTGGCGCGTCCGGCTTTAAATCGAACGTGTCCATGTGAGATGGACCACCGTTCAAATTGACGAAGATCGCGGCCTTCGCCTTGCCTTCTTTTACCTGTCCAGCGTCAACCATTCGCAGATAATTGGACATCGTCAAGCCGGTGGCGCCGATGGCTCCAACCTTGAGAAAATCACGTCGCGTCGCACCTTCGCAGTTTGAATGAAGCGTCATGGGAAAGTCCTTTCAAAAGTGCCCAGTGGGCGGGTATGGCTTTGGTTTGGGATTTCAAGCGCCACTCACTGACCCGTAATGAAAAGTCAGCGAGTGGTGGTAAGTCGCTGAATTCAGTGATTGACGATGAACTCTTTTGTGTTGAGTAAAACCCACAACAGATCGCGAACGCCGTTGAGGTGATCATCTGAAGATTGAACATACGCAAGCGCTTTGTCGAGTTCGTCTTTATCGGGTTCTCGACTGAGTGTTCGAAGGTAAGTTTCTTTGACAGCGTCCTGCAATTTTTCAGGATCGGCCTTTTGAACAATTCCTGAAGAGTCGCTCGTGCCTTTCGGGCTGATCTTCTCAAGCTGCTTCTGAATTCCATCAAGCCGACGTTGGGCCTGAGCGATCGTCTTTTCGTTTTTGGACTTCTCGGCCACTTTGAGAGCATCCTTGGCACGCTTCATTTGAGTCTGCAACGACGCAATTTGTCTGGCATTTGAGTTTCCACGCCCCTGTGCAATTTTTGTCTGTCGCAGGCCGAGATCAGAAGCCACCTGGTTGAGCCAGCCGCCTCTTCCACGGTCCATCAGGTTGTATATTTCCGAATCGTTCTGCAGGAACACTGTCTGTAGAAGACTTGGCTCCTGAGAGCGGTCACAGTCACAATTCGATTCTCGAATGGACCGACCGAAGACGGACAGTGCGTAGTTCTGAGCATTCTCGTTGTAGCGTGCGCCAGCCGAAACTTCCGCAATGTTCCGGTCCAGAACGTCCTGATGAATTTTGGCGAATTCATCATCAGAAGAAGTTGCGGCGATCAAAGCATCCAACACAACTTCAGCTGGCATCCGACGAGGAATCGAGTGACTGAAGTTTCGCTCGTCGAGGCGATTCGTTTCGTTCGGCGTCCAGGTGCGCTGGTAGGTCGCACTGTTGGCGATCTGCCGGTGAACCCATTTCAGATCGTAGCCGCTGGCAACAAAACCTTCTGCCAGGTAATCGAGCAACGCGGCGTTGCTCGGTGGGTTGGCCATAGAAAGATCGTCCGGTGGCTCGACGATTCCAACATTAAAATAGCTCGACCAGATTCGATTGACGATTGATCTGGCAAACAGTTGCTTCTCGTCATTTCGCATCCAATCCATCAGTGGCTGCCGTGGGTCATCGTACTGAGTAAGGTCGGTCTGTTCGGCTTCACCGAGCAGTTTGGCTTGCTGAACGGCCCGGTTTCGAGACGGGATGACCTTGCCTCTCTTATCTTTCTTTGGAGCTTCTGGTTTGGCCGTCCAGACTTCATCGAACGGCGTCAAGACTCCGTCAGCGATCTGAGTCCGAAGTTCGCGACGAAGATTGTTGCCTTTCAACTTGGGATCGACACCAAGATCTTTGAGGATCTTTTCTGCACCTTCACGATAATCCGGACTGCCGCCGAATCGGGTATTGACAAAGAAGTTCTTGAACTCATGAAAATCCTGCATCGTCCATTGGTCAAACGGGTGTTTGTGGCACTGAGCACATTGAATTCGGATGCCAAGGAAGTTGTAAGCAAACCCGATGGCCCGGTCTTCCGCCGTCCTGAAGTTGGCGCGAGCCCAATAGTGAGGCATCGTTGATCGGTCTGCGTAAGTGCCTTCCGGATTCTTCTTATAAAGCGAACTCATATTCTCGCAGTACTCAAGAAATGACTCTTCTTCCTCGCGACTCTTTGCCAGAACGAACCCTTCGGCGATTTTGTCGTACGGCACGTTCTTTTCGAGGCGTACCCGCAACCACTCGTACCAGTCCTGCGACGCTTGAGTTCGAACCGGAGTCACGTTGTTTAACTGGTCGTCGCTGTTGCCGGTCCAGTCAGCAAAACGTGTCGCCCACCAGGCCGCGTAGCTGGGTTGCGAAAGCAACTCGTCAACTTTCAGTGCCCGTTTGTTCTGCCTTTTGTCGGCGACGAACGTCTGGATTTCCGTTGGGCCGGGCAATGTGCCGGTCATGTCGAGCGAAACTCGTCGCAGAAATTCCGTATCGCTGGACACGGCTGAAGGCACAATTCCCAGCTTGGCAAGCTTTTCAACAACGAGTTCGTCGACTTTGGTATTCGTTTCGACGAGCGGGTAACTCTTGCCAAACTTTGAGCTGACTGGACGAATGACTGGA
>JADHNX010000298.1 GCA_016779365.1 Planctomycetaceae bacterium | reverse complement strand
CCGCAGCACCGGTTACGACGATCTTCTTCATGGTGTCCTTTCAAGTTGTTGATGCGGCTCAGCCAGTTGGCAACTTTCAATTGCGAGTTGGCATTCTCGTCACAGATGTGACAGTCCCCTCTCCCCCAACAACTCGCCGGTAAGATCTTCTGCGATAACCATGTTGGCTTCGGCGAGTTGTTGGGGGAGAGGGGACTGTTTTCTGGTGAATTCAAGTGTCAGTGTATCAGCAATCCAACTCGTCGGCGGGTAGTTGCATCATGGCAAAAACGGCTCCGACAGGATCGACCTGTACCGAAAATCGGTAGACGCCTGGGATGTCTCGCGGCGCGATGACGGTCTGCGCTCCGAGAGATTCTGCGAGTGCAAACCGGTCATCAATGTTTTCAGCATAAAGATACGTCAGCCAGGCGGGTGGATGATCAGCCGGCGACGCCATCGGTATGATTCCGGCGACATCCTGGTCACCAGCTCGCATGATGGTGTGTTCGCCTTTCGCCTGAGTGAACTGCTCGATCGCCGACCAGCCGAAAACCGACTGATAAAACGACCGGGCTGACGCCACGTCTGTCGTGAGCAGTTCATTCCAGTAGAACTGTCCTGACTCTGGCTCGGTTGAATGTTCGGCGGGAGATGCTGGCTCCAGCGCTTTGAGCATCGCCTGCTGACGGTCCATGATGACGGCAAACTTACCCATTCCCGGAATGTCCATTGTCGGGACGGGAACCTGCCCTCCTTCGGCGATGGCACATTCGGTGGCCGCCTCGCAGTCCGTGACCTCGACATACCCGATCCAGTGCGCGGTGATACCCGACGCTGAATCAACCGGCACGATCCCGCCGCACTTCGCACCGTCAACGCTGATCAGGTAGTAAGTTCCCGCTTCCCCCAGGTCGACTTCCTGAAGTTCCCATTCCGGAAACAGCGAGCTGTAAAACTTCACCGACCGCCCAGGGTCGCTCGACATCAGATCGTGAAATACGAACCGGCCTGGTCGCTCTCGTCGATCCTGCATGCTGCGATCTTTCTGGACGGAGTCTTCCGAGGGTGTGATTCAAGCCTTGTTCTACTGCGGAATGTCAAACAACGGCGTCTCGGGCAGCGATGTGAATTCCGTATCGCCAATGAACAAAGCGCCGGCGTTTGTGTGAATGGCTTGCTGCTCGGGAGTCATTCCTTCATCAGCGGTCGTCAGAATCAGCTTGATCTGACCATCCCGTTCGACCAACTGCGGGCACGTCACGCGGGGAGAATTTTCGGTTCGCCAGACGGCTTCCACTTCTCCCGTCGCGAGTGAGAACTGCTTCGCCTCGCCAAACGCTGCGTCGGCAGGATTGTAAAACGCGATGATGACACTGGCTCCGTCCGGTGTTGCAATCATCCCGTCGGGATACACGTCGCCCTTTCGCAGGTCGACGACAACCTCCGGAGGTGACAGTCGACCGTCAGTGACGTCGAGTTCGTAACGGACGACCGTCTTCGTCGGCGTATCGATGTCCAACAGCGTCACTCGTTCGCCATCGCCGAAGACCACTTTTCCGTTAGAGCAAGTCTGGTCGCTTCGCAGGCGGATCGTCTGCCAGTCGGAACGTCGCCACAGATACAGTCCGGCTTTTGCTTCGGCAAATTTCAGATCCTTGCAGCCGAAGATCAGTCCACCGGAAAACACAACACCATCGTTGATCACGGTTCCGGTCACGCCGCTTTCGATGGGATCGCCCAGCGGTTTGAACGACGAGTTGCCTGTATCAAACAGCCCGACCTGACGTTCCATCCCGGTCACAAAAACACCGTCTCGATTCGTTGGAAACGCAAAGCCGGGCCGACCGGGAAGAGCGATTGACTGATTCGAGCGGCTGTCAAAATCGAACAGGTTCAGCGAACCGGTTTTCGCGTCAGCTCCGTGCTGAATCGCGACCCAGCTCAGACGATCATCGCTGTACGGGTACGGTCCTTCGGGCAGAAATCGAAGCTGCTCAGTTTCCGGTCGGAACAGAACCTCGGTCGAGTATTCACGCATCGGGCAGCCTCATTGTTCGAGGACAAACTTGTTTCTGTCTTTGGAACGCAGAGTTCACAGAGGACTCGCAGAGTTGAAAGGAGAACTCTCCTTCTGCTCTGCGTTTTTCACCTCTGCGGCCTCTGCGTTCAAAAATCACATGACGACAATCAGGCTTCGGGGCGAAGCAGCGGGAAGTAGATCACGTCTCGAATACTCCGAGCGTTTGTCAGAATCATGATCAGCCGGTCGATGCCGATTCCCAGACCGCCAGCCGGTGGCATGCCGACTTTCAGAGCCTGCACGAAGTCATAGTCCATTTTCGCCATCGAGTCTTCTTCGGACATTCCGTCGAGCTGTGTCAAAAAGAGGTCTTCCTGCAGCCGCGGATCGTTCAGTTCGGTGTAGGCATTGGCCAGTTCCATGCCGTGAACAAACAACTCGAACCGCTCGGCAATGTCAGGGTTGTCGCGCTTTCGTTTGGTGAGCGGGCAGATCGATGCCGGGTAGTCGATCACAAAGACCGGGCCAATCAGCGAGTCCTCGACCTTCTCCTCGAAAATTCCATTGACCAGCACGTCGTGATGCACACCTTCGGTTTCCAGGCCGAGCGACTTTGCCAGCTTCAACACACCCTCACGATCGGACATTTCGATGCCGGCGTGCGTTCTGAACAGGTCGCCGTACTTCTCGCGTTTCCACGGAGCCGTAAAGTCGATCTCCTTGTCACCCCACGGCAGCACCATTGAAGAATCGCTGATCGACTTCACGCAGTTGCAGATAATCTCCTCGGTCAGGTCCATCATCGATTCGTAATCGCCGTACGCCTGATACAGCTCGATCATCGTGAATTCCGGATTGTGAGTCGCGTCAACGCCCTCGTTCCGGAAGACGCGTCCGATCTCGTAGACACGTTCCACGCCGCCGACCATCAGCCGCTTGAGATGCAGCTCCAGCGCGATGCGCAGATAAAGATCGATGTCCAGCGCATTGTGATGCGTGATGAACGGTCGAGCCGCCGCTCCACCCGCGATCGCGTGCAGCACCGGCGTTTCCACCTCGACAAACTGATGAGACCGCAGCGTGCTGCGAACCGTCGAAATGATTTCGGTCCGCTTGAGCATTCGCTCCAGCACGCCTTCGTTGTAGATCAGATCGATGTACCGCTGACGAAGCAGCAGTTCGATATCCTTGGCCCCGTGAAATTTTTCCGGCGGCTGAGCGAGCGACTTGCACAGCACCGTAAGGTTCTCGACGAAGATCGAAATCTCGCCGCTGTCGGTTCGTTTCAGAAATCCGTCGATACCGACCAGGTCGCCCAGATCGAGCGCACCCATCAGTTCCCATTGTTCTTCAGAAAGTTCGCCGCGGCTGAACAGAAGCTGAATCTTGCCACTCCAGTCCTTCACGTTGAAGAATCGCAACTTGCCCTGCTTGCGACGCGTCATCAGTCGACCGGCGATGCGGACCTTCTCGCCCGGCTGGCCGTTCTCTTCCGGACACTTGTCGCGAGCTTCTTTAATGCTGATGTGATCGTCAAACCGCTGGCCCCAGGGATCATGTCCCAGCGTTTCAATCTGCTCGAGCTTGACCAGGCGAGCGGCTTCGAAGCGGTCTGGCTTCCTTCTTTGTGGAGCGGCGTCGGAAGAGTTGTTCTGTTCGGCGTTGTCGGACATTCGTGTTTTCTATCGTTCGAAATGAGTTGTCTATTCGGAAATTAACGTAGGGCCGGTTCCCACCGGCCGGTCGGAACTATTTCTTCGCGACCCTTTGCGTCTCCGCGGCTTTGCGTCAGATTCTCCCGGCATTCACAATCGGCTTCCTTTGACGATCGTGTGGGGCGGCATCTTCGAAGAAGCTACCGTCGGTTTCAACGGCCCGGCTTCACTCCTTTCAGCTTTGTAACAACTCCATGACAGACCCGGTCGACAACAAAACTCACTTTCAGGGCCGGTTTCTGAGCCTGGTTTCGAAAAACGGCTGGGAATTCGCCTCGCGAGTCGGCTCGACCGGCGTCGTCGCGATCATCGCCTGCACGGACGACGACGAAATCCTGCTGGTCGAACAGTTTCGCCCGCCGGTCGGCAAGATCGTCATCGAGATCCCAGCCGGCCTGGCAGGAGACATCACCGGTTCAGAATCTGAAGTCTTCGAAGAAGCCGCCCGCCGCGAACTCCTGGAAGAAACCGGCTACTCCGCCGCGACCATGCAGGAACTCCAGACCGGCCCTTCTTCCGCCGGCCTGACTGACGAGCTGATTACTTTCTTCGAAGCGACCGGCCTGACGAAAGAACACGACGGTGGCGGCGACGACTCCGAATCCATCACCGTCCACGAAATTCCCCGAGCTGAACTCCGAGACTGGCTCACTCAGCAAGCCGCATCCGGAAAACTCATCGACCCCAAAATCGCCGCCGCCCTCTGGATGTCCGGCAAGTGACTGGGCATCGTTTTCAACCATGACTGATGTCGAGCCGTAGGGTGTGACCAGCGGGCTGATTGGTCAATTGCGGTGCGCCCTCGCGGAGATCTTTCGAGTTTTGCTCACGCCTTGATAACGAGAAAGTCGCCCACGCCGACACGCCAGCCGTTTGATTCGCTCCGCTTGTCACACTCCACGCAACTGTACAACGCTCAGGCCAGAATTTCCTGGACGACGTGGCCGTGGACGTCGGTGAGGCGGCGGTCGATGCCGTTCTGGCGGTAGGTCAGGCGTTTGTGGTCGATGCCCAGAAGATGCAGCACGGTGGCGTGGAAGTCGTAGCAGTAGGTTTTTCCTTCTTCCGCCTTGTATCCCCAGTCGTCGCTTTGTCCGTAGGCGACTCCCGCCTTGACGCCGGCTCCGGCCAGCCAGGTGACGAATGAGCCGCCGTTGTGATCTCGACCGTCGCCACCCTGAGCGAACGGCGTGCGACCGAACTCGGTCGTCCAGATCAACAGCGTGTCTTCGAACAAGCCGCGCGATCTCAGATCACGGACCAGAGCGGCGATCGGTTGATCGACCGACTTCGCGATCGGCGGCAGTTCCTTCGGAATGCTGCCGTGGTTGTCCCAGTTGCCGGTTGCTCCCTGAGGACCGCTCCAGACCTGCACGAACCGAGTGCCTCGTTCGACCAGTCGTCGAGCCAGCAGACAGCGCCGTCCGAAGTCTTCGGTTACCGGTTCGTTCAGACCGTAAGCCTGGTGAGTCGATTCGCTTTCGCGCGAAACATCAAACGCTTCGGGTGCGGACAGTTGCATGCGGGCGGCCAGTTCGTATGACTTGATGCGGGCATCCAGCTGCGAATCCTGCGGAGTCTTCGCAGCGTGCCCTGCGTTCAGCTTTCGCAACAATTCAAAGCCGTCGCGGTCGGCGTCGCGCGTCGCGAACTGGTACTTCTCCCGAGCAAACAAATCAGGGATCGGGTTCTCGCCCGACGCGTTGATTACCGTTCCCTGGTTCACGGCTGGAAGAAAGCCCGCCGAGAACGGTCCCTTCTGGTTGTAAGGCAGACCTTTCGCGTCCGGCAGCACAACGAAGGTCGGCAGTTCGTCGGTCAGGTTTCCGAGGCCGTAAGAAATCCAGGCACCCATCGACGGAAAACCCGGCAACAGAAATCCCGAGTTCATCATGTAAGTGCCTGGCCCGTGCACGTTGGTCTTCGACGTCATCGCCATCAGAAACGCCATCTCGTCGACGACTTCTGCCTGATGAGGAAAGACGCTGCTGACCCAGCGACCACTTTCGCCGTGCTGCTTGAACGGGAACGGGCTCTTCATAATCGCGCCGGGCATCGCGGTGAAGCCTTCCGGCTTTTCTTCCGGGCCCAGTTTCTGCCCGTGCAACTTCTCCAGTTCGGGCTTGTAATCGTACGTGTCCATCGGACTCGCGCCGCCGGTCATGAAGAGCTGAATCACTCGCCGAGCTTTCGCGGGGTGATGCAACCCGCCGTTGAACTCGGACTTCGGTCGTTCAATTTCTGTCGACAACGCCTCGCGCGCGAGCATCTGCGAAACGGCCAGCCCACCCAGACCGCCACCAATGTTCCACAGAAATTCCCGCCGCGAATTGCTCATTGTCCAGTTCGTCCTGTTCTTATTCCACGAAGAGAAATTCGTTGCTGTTCAGCAGAACCCGACACGTTGCCGCGAGTCCGTGTTTCTGAGCGTACGCAGTCAGCAGAGAACTTTCTTCGGTGCGAGGTACTCGCAGAAAAATCAGCCGACACGCCTGCGCAATCTGGTCATCAATCGTTGGCTGAGTTGTCTCCAGCGACGTCGCCAGCACCTGACTGTGGTGCAGAACGAAGTCGTTGTTGAAGACGGACAACGCCTGCAACGCCGAAACCGACTCGCCGCGTTTCGACGGCAGCAGCCCGAGGTCGGGAAAGTCGAGCGACTCCATAAACGGATCGGCAATGCCTCGCCAGACAACACGGTAGATGCTTCGCCGAGCGGCCTCTGAACTACTCCAGTCAAAGGCGTCGTAGTCCAGTTTTGGCGTCGCCTGAGCCCCCTTTGACTGCGTGAACTGCTGAATGCCCGGCCCGCCCATTGTCAGGTCGATCCGGTCTGTAATCTGAAGGATGGAATCGCGGTAAGACTCAGCGTCGAGTCGCCGACGATTCATCCGCCACAGCAATCGATTGTCAGAATCAACCGCCGCCGCGTCCGCAGTTTGGTCGGTGTGAGCCTCTGGCATCGCGCTCGTTGACCGAGGCACCACTGACGCCCGCTGCCATGTTGAGGAAAGCAGAATCAGCCGATGCAGTTGCTTCAGCGAACCTTTGGCATCGTCGCGAAACCAGACGGCCAGCCAGTCCAGCAGTTCCGGATGCG